>CAYWTU010000063.1:0-11020 GCA_964461275.1 uncultured Pirellulales bacterium
GGGGGCCGGCCTTGCACCCGCCAAAATGCTACAAACCCCGCGCTCGCTGGGAACGCGGCCCCTCATGCAGATGGTGTCCCACAAGAACGTGGTGCCGGAGCCCATGAAAGAGTAAGTGGATGGCGCCGGCAGGCTGCTCACCGCCACGCTGCGTTGCCACCATGTTCGATTGGCGCGCGTTCGGCGAATCCTCTTACCGCCTCGCTCCCGCCAGCGGCGGCCAAGCGCGGCAGGCGGCCGCGAACGCCTGTTCTACGGTAATCGCCTTCATGCAGACATTGTCGGTGCAGGCGCTGCGGCGATGGTTCAAGGCATTCAAGCAAGGGCTGCACGCCAGGCCGGCCCAAAGCGATACATTGTGTGGCGTCAGCGGGCTATAGAGCTGCGGCGTCTCCGGCCCGAAAATCGACACGACCGGCAACGCGGTGACCGCCGCCATGTGGGCGGGTCCGCAGTCGCTGGTGACCATCAGTTCGCAGGCGTCCAAGAGCGTCACTAGTTCCCGCAGCGATCGCGTCGCGCCGGCCACCGAGACGGCCCGCGACGGTGAAATGTCTTGGGCCAATTGCCGCGACAGCTCGCGCTCCGCCGGCAGGCCGGTGAGCAACACGGTCGCCGTCTGGTGCGCTTCCAGAATCCGCTGCCCCAACTGCAAGAAACATTCGCGCGGCCAGCGTCGCAGCGGCAACAGATCGATTAAGTTGCAGTTCAGCACCACCCACGGCAGGGACGGCAAGGCCCCGCCCGCTGCGCCGCGAACCAGCGCCTCGACTTCGGCCCGTTCCTCCGGTCGAGGTTGAAACCGCGGCAGCCGATAGTCGCCCAACTCAACCGACTGCTTGAGCAGCGGCCGAGCGCTGGGGTCGGCGCCGATGACCTCGACCAGCGTCAGGAACTGGGCGCTCGCATGTTGATAATAGTTGAGCGCCACGGGGTGCGTCATTAGATCGCCGCGATACGGACCCTCGGTCGTGTAGCGATGCAGGCCCACGCGAATGCGGGCGCCGGTAAGAAACGTCAGGATGGCTGAAATCCTGGCGAAGCCTTCGAGATCAATGACGCAATCGATTCCCCGGCGTCGGCAGTCCCCCAGCACGCGGAGCACGTCGACCGCGAACGACAGCAAGTTGGCGTCGCGTATCGTCCACACGTTTTCGGGCAAGAAGAAATCCAACAGGTCGTGCACCTGTCGGTTTCCGGCAAGCATGACCATGTAGAGGTTCTCGCGGCCGACACGCCGGGCCGCTGCCTCGAAAGCAGGCATCGTCAACACCACCGCCCCCATCTCGGCGAGCTTGACGAACAGAATTTTTTTGGGCGCCGCCGCCGGGCCGGGGGGCGATCCGCCGCGTAAGAAACGCACCCACCGACGCAGCACGGTCAGCATCCAGCACAGCGGGACACCGACCCAAACGTCGAGCCAGCGACTGGTGTTTTCTTGCATGGAGAGAGGGATAAACGGAAGGCGTATGGGGGAGCGAATCGTCGTGAGTGTCGATAACGCTATCGTCGCGCAGGAGTAGACAAAAGGCCGATCGAAGCGCGACCGACGACAGGGCCCGCTGGCGCCAATTGTTCGCCATACCAGTTCCCATTCCCGACCGGCAGCGAGACCATCGTGTGCGGAACTTAGGGTCGTTGGCGCTGACCGACCGCGACAGCCACCCCGCCTGCAGGGGGGCGGCTTTCGCGCTGCCGTACCCGTTGGGCTATAGTGGTAGCCGGCGCGGCAATGCCCGGCTGGTTCCACGGGCCGGTCATGCATTGCTTCGCCGAATCGAGTTTCCCACCGGCCAAAGCCCCCCGATTCCCGCCTTTCCCGTCGTTTTGGACCCACGCCATGCATCATTGGCCGCGCCAAACCGTGATCCTGTTGGGGCTCGTCCTGGCGGGCGGCGGTTGGGCCGGTGCACAGCTTCCGGCCCCGCGCCTGACGGGCTTCTTTCCCGCCGGTGGCAAAGCCGGCACGCAGTTCGACCTGACGCTGACGGCCATCGCCGATCTCGAGGGCGCCCGTGAAATCCGCTTCGACCACGCCGGCATCACAGCCGTGCAGAAAACGCAGATGGTTGACGGTCAGGCCGAGCCGCAGCCGGTGGCCAACACGTTTGTCGTGACCATTGCGGCCGATGTTCCGCCAGGGTTGTACGAGTTGGCGGCGCTGGGAACCTATGGCCTGTCGAACTCGCGACTGTTTGAAGTGGGCGACCGGGCCGAGCTGTCCGAGGCGGAGCCGAACAACACGGCGGCACAGGCGACCCCGGTGGCCGAGGCAGCGCTGGTCAATGGCCGGATTCAAGAGGCCCGCGACATCGACTGGTACAAGGTGCCGCTCAAGGCGGGACAGCGGTTTCTGGCCCGGCTGTGGGGCGCGCGCATCGACTCTCGCTTGGACGCCACGCTCGAGCTCTCCGACGCCCAGGGACGGATCTTGGAACTGTCGCGCGACGACCTGGGGCGCGATCCGCTCATCGACTTCACTGTCCCGGCCGACGGCGAATACCTGTTGCGGGTCTTCGACGCTCAGTTCTCCGGCGGCCAGGAATACTTCTATCGCATGACGCTCGGCGCCGTGCCGCACATCGACTTCGTGTATCCCCCGTCCGTAGTGCCGGGCGGCCCCTCGCGCGTGACGGTCTTTGGCCGCAATTTGCCAGGCGGCAGTCCGGTCGACGGCGTGCAGATTGCCGGCAAGTCGATCGAGCAATTAGACGTGGAGATAAACCCGCCAACGGATTCGGCAGCGGTGGCCGCGCTGGCTTGGCAGTCGCCGCAACGGCCGGCAGCTTTGGCCAACGACGGCTTCAGCTACCGCCTGACAACCCCCACGGGCGCAACCAACCCAGCGCTGGTTAGCTGGGCGCGCGCCCCCGTCATCTTGGAAGCGGAGCCCAACGACGACGACGCGCGGCCGCAGGCGCTGGCGATTCCCTGCGAATGCGTGGGTCAGTTTCACCCCCGTCGCGATGTCGACTATTTCTCGTTCACAGCCGACAAGGGTCAGGTTCTGGCAATCGACGTCGTTGCCCAGCGATTGGGAACCACTGCCAGCCCGTATGTTCTGATCGAACACCTGAAAACCAACGATAAGGGCGAGGTCGCGCCCAAAACCGTGCTCGAAGCGGGACTGGAACCCAAGGGAAACGTCGGTTCCCCGAGCTTCGACACGAAAAGCGACGACCCGGTCTTAACGTTCACCGCGCCGGAATCGGGCACGTACCGCGTCTTGATTCGCGACTTGTTTCGTGAGACTCGCGGCGACCCGCGACTTGTGTATCGGCTGGTGATCCGGCCGCCGCACCCCGATTTTCGCGTGGCCGTCTTGCCTGAGTTTCCCCACGACGCCAACGCCACTCCGCAGCTATGGCCGGCACAATTGGCCAAAGGGGGCGCGGCGCACCTGACGGCGGTCGTGCTGCGTCAAGAGGGCTTCGCCGGGCCGGTCGAACTCAGCGTCGAAGGATTGCCCGCCGGCGTGCGCAGCGGCGGGGCCACCGTGGCCGCCAATCAGACCACAGCTCGACTGGTGCTCGTGGCAGACGAAGCGGCCGCCGATTGGTCCGGACCGTTACGCGTTGTGGCCCGCGGCAAGGTGGGGGACGCAACGGTCGAACGTGTTTGCCGCGCTGCCACGGTGGTCACCAACGGCGTGACCGCCCAAAAAATCCCGGCCGTCAGCCGGTTGTCGCGTCACGTCATGCTGGGCGTCAGTGGTTTGGCGCCCTATGCCGCGGCCGTGGGCGTTGAGAACGTCGCGCTGATGCAGAGCGCCCGACTCGATCTGCCGGTTAAGGTAACGCGGCGAGGCGAGTTTCAGGGCGCTGTCACGCTCGCCGGCGCCAATTTGCCCGACAAAGTACAGAACGACAGCGTGGCGGTCGCTGCCGGGCAAGCCGACGCCGTGGCACGATTGTTCGTGGCACAAGACACTCCTCCGGGGACGTACACGTTGTATTTAGCGGCCAGCGCACCGGTGCCGTTCACCAAGAACGCGGATGGCAAGGACAAAAAAGACGTTGCCGTGATCGCGCCTTCTACGTCGCTGACGTTGACCGTCGAACCTGGGCCGTTGGTGTTGGGGCCGCAGCCGCCCGGCAACGGCGTGGTGAAGAAGGGGGCGGCGATCGAGATACCGGTGGGGGTCAATCGCCGCAACGAGTTTGCCGGGCCGGTGACGCTCGACATAATCGTGCCGCCCAACGTTACCGGCGTGACGGCGGCCGAGGTCGTGGTGCCGGCCGATCAAAGCACCGGCAAGCTGGTCGTACAAGCGGCGGCCGACGCCGTCGAGGGGAACCACGCCTATGTGGCGGTGCGGGCGCGGCTGACCTGGAAAGACAAGCCGATTGAAGTCCATCAGCCGATCCCACTCAACGTCCAGCCGTAACCGGCAATGGCCGCTTCGCGGAGATTGGGGTCGATGAGCGCAGCAGTGAGGCGGAATATGAAGTGCGTGAAATCGGACGACCGCGGTGTGCTCCGTTACGCAGCGGCGTGCTGTTTGGCGATCGCCCTGGCGTCGTCGTGGAACGAGAAGCTGAGCGCCGACGACGCGCCGCCGGCCGTCACGCCCATTGCCGAGTTGCAACGCGCCGAGTCGGTCAGCTTCGCCAAGGACATTCTACCCGTATTGCGGCAGAACTGCCTGGCGTGCCACAACGCCAGCAAGGCCGAAAGCGAACTGGCGCTCGACACCGTGGCGGCGATGCTCAAAGGGGGCGCGGGCGGCAGCGTCGTGGCGCCCGAGAAGAGCGGTGAGAGCCGGCTCTTGGCCATCGCCGCTGGGTCCGAAGAGCCGCTGATGCCGCCTGCGGAGAACAAGGTTGGCGCGGCACGGCTTACGTCCGAGCAACTTGGGCTGCTCAAGCGCTGGATCGACGAAGGGGCTAAGTCGGACGCCGATGGTTCGGCGCCGCCCATCGCCTGGCAGCCGCTGCCGCCGGGCGTGCAACCTGTGTTGGCCTCAGCCTTGTCGCCGGACGGTCAATTCGCCGTTTGCTCGCGGGCAAATCAGATTTTTATATATCACCTGCCGACGGCGGCGCTCGTCACGCGACTGACCGACCCGGCGCTCATGACGGGCGGAGTCTACACCCAGCCCGGCGTAGCGCATTTGGACTTGGTGCAGTCGTTGGCTTTCTCGCCCGACGGATTCACGCTTGCGTCGGCCGGTTTTCGAGAGGTGAAGCTCTGGCAGCGGCCGCGAGCCAGGCTGGCCGGCGAGATTGCGGCCGCCCTCGCGCAACCGACCGCCGTGACGGCCAGCGCCGACGGAAATCTGCTGGCCATCGCCGGTCAAGATCGCGCGATTCGCATCGTCCGCCGCAGCGACGGGCAAACGCTGGCCACGCTCGCCGGCCACGAAGGGCGCGTCGCCGCGCTGCGGTTCGCGCCCGATGGATCGTTGTTGGTGTCGACCGGCGCCGATCGGACCGTGCGTAGTTGGAATGTTTCCGGAGGAGTGCTCGTCGGACAATTGGGACTGGGATTCGAACCGACGGCGCTTACCCTCATGGACGGGCCCGTGGCCGTCGTGGGGGGCGCCGGGGGCGAGCTGGTGAGCGTGCCGCTGCCCTCGCGAATGCCCATGTCGCTGGCCCGCAGCGGTCAGGCGATTACCGCCGCCGCGTCCTCCCCAGGCGGCAAGCTGGCGCTCGCTCGGCAAGACCTTCGAGTGGAACTGCGCGAAATAGCCACCGGAAAGTTGCCGAATTTGAGCGAGGAGATTTCCGCCCCGGCTCGAGCCCTGGCGTTCACTCCAGACGAAGCACGCCTGGTGGCCGGCGGAGTCGATGGGCGCGTCACGCTGATCAACGCCGGCGACGGCGCCAGGCTCGACACCTGGGACGCCGGCTCGGCAGTGACGTCGCTAGCCGTGATGGGAGATGGTTCGCAGGTCTTTGTGGGCGGCGCGGACGGCAACCTTTCCGTCTGGCGACCGGTGGTCGACACCGCTCCGGTGCAGCCGCCGCGACTGGAAGCCCGCGGCCGCGTGTGGACTTTGTCGCCGAGCGGCAAGATGCTCGCCAGCGACGGTTTGCTCGATGGCAAGCCGGCCGTCGTGCTGCGCGACGCGGCCGACGGACATTTGATCCGACATCTGGGTGGCGCCGCAGCCGGCGTTGCCGCCTTGGCGTTCAGTCTGGACGACTCGCAGCTTGCCGCCGCCGCGATCGATGGCAGCGTGACGGTTTGGAACACCGCAGATGGCGCGCTCGTTCACACGATCGCCGGGCGAGGCGTGCCCGTCACCGCCATCGCGCCGGCCGATGCGCCGGGACAGATGATCGTCGGCAGCGACGACGGTCGGCTGCAAATCGTCAACTTGGCCGACGGCGCCGTCGTGCGCGACTTGCCGGGTCATACGCGGAGCATCCTTGCCGTGCGCCGTGCGCCCACGGGCCAGGTGTGGAGCCTGTCGGCCGATCAGACTTTGCGGCGCTGGCAACAGACCGACGGAGCGCTGCTGGCCACGGCGAACGTTTCCGGCGCTCCAGCCTCGTTGGCCGTTTCGACCAATGGCGGGCGAATCGTGGTCGGAACGCAATCGCGGACCGCCGAGGTATTCTCTCCAACTGGTGAGCGGCAGGGGACGATCACACTGTTCGACGCGCCGGTCCGCTGGCTGGCGCTGTCGGCCGACGGCGGGCAGTTGTTCGCCGCCGGCGGTGCAGGGCACGTGGCCGTCGCCGACCTTACAACGCAGACTGTGATCGAACGGCTGCCGCTGTCCGGGCCGGCCTCGTTCTTGTTCGCTGCGGCCGATCCAAACGCCGTGTTGGTGGGTGGGCCCGATCAGGCATGGCAAGTTCGCCAGCGGCGATTCGTGCGTCGCCTGGCGCCGCTGGGCAGCGAGGTTCGCGGGCTGGCGCTTTCCAAGAACGGCGCGATACTGGTTTCCGCCAGCGCCGCGGGTCAGGTGTGGAGCGAGCAGATTCAATCCGGCGGCGCGGCTCTGGTGGCAACCCTCGAGGCGCCGACGACGGCCATTGGGATCAGCTCCGACGGCTTGCGAGCAGCGGTGGGCGACGAGCGAGGCCGCGTGACGCTCTTGGACACGACGACCATGACGCCACTTGGCTCGTTGCCAACGCCAACATGGTCGGCCATCGCCCGCGTGACGTATTCCGCCGACGGCAAATCACTGGCAGTGGGCGCCAGCGACGGCCGCGTCGCCGTGTTCGACGCGGTATCTGGCCTGGCGACCTTGGGCAGCGTAGGGCATACCGGCTCGGTGACACATCTGGTCTTGAGCGACGACGCCATCTGGTCCGCCGCCGCGGATGGCGTGGCGCAGAGCTGGCCGCTGGTTGCCGCCAGGACGTTTCCCTCCCATGGCGCCGCCATCTCGGCGCTAGAGCGCACCGGGGACGGCGCACTGCTCCTTTCCGCCAGTCGAGATGGCGTTGTCCGTGCCGCTGAATTCGCCTCGGGACAAGAGAAACACAGGCTGGAGTTGGGCGCCCCGGTAACGGCGCTGGCAATTCGCAATGACGGCGCCGTGGCGGCGGCGGTCACGGAATCGGGCGCGGGCCGAATTTGGAAACTGGCCGATGGCGCCATTGCGGCCGAGTTGAAGGGCGACCCTGCCACGACCCGCGAGCACGACCGATGGACGGCCTTGACCACAGTGGCACAAGCCAAGACCAAGGAAGCCAAAGACGCACTGGACGCTACGGACAAAGAACTTGTCGCCCGCACTGAGGCGGTTCCCAAGGCCGAATTAGCACGTACGACGGCCATTGGCGAGGCAGAGCCGGCCAAGCTGGCCGCCACCGTGGCCGCCGAAGCGCTGGCGGCCGCTGACAAAGCCGCGGTGGACGCCGCCGCAACACTGGCGGCTGCGGTCAATGTGCAGACCGAGGCGGGCAAGGCGCTAGAAGCGGCAACGGCCGTGGCCAAGTTGGCCGCCGACGCACAGGCCGCCGCCAAAAAGTCGCAAGAAATTCTGGCCATGGCGCATGAGGCGACCGTCGCGGCCGTGAACACCGCCGTCGCTGCGCAGGCGTCGAAACCGGACGACGGAGCGCTTGCCGCCGCCAAAGCGGCCGCCGAACAAACGCAGACCCAGGCGGCGACGGCCTTGACTGCGGCGCAAGGCGCCGCCGCGTCGTCCGAGCAGATACTCGCACTGCGCAACGCGACGGTGACCGAAGCGACGGCCAAAAAAACCGCCGCCGATCAAGCGCACGCCGCGGCCGCGGCCGCATCGGGGGCGGCCGCGGAAGCTAAATCGGTCGCGGAGAAGAAATCGACCGAGGCGGCAGCGGCCGCCAAAACGGCTGCCGACAAGCTCGCTGCCGCCGAGGCCGCACTGTTGGACGCCCAACGCAGTCTGCAACTGGCCCACGACGCCCGCGCGTTGGCCCAAGCCAAACACGCCGCCGCCGCGGCCATCGATCAACAGAATACGGCCCATCGCGAACAGGCGGCCGCCGCCGCGACCGCCGCCAAATCGCCCTGGCGCAGCGCCACGTTCGCGCCCGACAGCCGGACACTGATCGTGGCCGCTGACAATGGCCGGCTGCACCATTTTGACTCGGCCAGCGGCGCCGCCATGGAAACCGTGGCCATTCCAGCCGGCGCTGCCTGGTTGGGCACGCTTCCCGAAGGGCGCGAGCAGACGTTGCATGCCGATGGCGTTTTGCGCACCTGGCAAAGCGGCGGCGAGTGGACGCTGTCCGGCCGTATCGGCGCGGCCGGCGCCGATCCGCAGAGCGTGGCGGCGTCTGGGTTGATCGATCGCGTGCTGACCCTGGCCTTCAGTCCCGATGGGCGCCTACTGGCTACCGGCGGAGGCGAACCGTCGCGCAGCGGCGAACTGAAGGTCTGGAACGTGGCCGACGGTTCACTGCGGTTGGACCTGCCGGAGGCGCATAGCGACACGGTGTTTGGCGTCGATTTTTCGTCCGATGGCCGGTACCTGGCCAGCGCCGCGGCCGACAAATTCGTGAAGGTATTTGACGCCACGACCGGCGCACCGCTGCGATCGCTCGAAGGCCACACCCATCACGTGCTCGGGGTCGGCTGGCGGTTCGACGGCACGCTGTTGGCCTCCAGCGGCGCCGACAAGGTGATTAAGATCTGGAACTTCGACAGCGGAGAACAGCAGCGCACGATCCAAGGCTTCAATAAGGAAGCCACGAGCGTCCGATTCGTCGGCGCCACGGGCCTGACGCTGACCAGCTCCGGCGATACGACCTTGCGGCTGCACAACGCCGACGACGGCAAGAGCCCGCGGAGCTTTGGCGGCGCCGGCGAGTTCTTGCACACCGCAGCGGTCACTCCCGACGGCAAGCTCGTCGTGGCGGGCGGGCAAGACGGCGTATTGCGCGTCTGGAACGGCGAGGACGGAAAATCGCTGATGAGCTTCAATCCACCCGACGTCGCCGCGGCCAATCAACAGGCGGCCAAGTAACGCGAGGGCACACGCCTGTGATCGACACCCCCGCGATGGGCCGGCGCCAAGCGATCTGCTTGGCCGCATGGCTGCTGACCGTTGCCACTGCTGCAGCGGAGACGCCCGCCACGTGGCGGGCCGGCGTGGCCCGTGAAAAGATCACGCCCTCCGAGCCCATGTGGATGTCGGGCTATGCCAGTCGCGACCACGAAGCTGAGGGGACGCTGACGGAACTGTGGGCCAAAGCCCTGGCTTTGGAGGATCCGGCCGGCGCGCGCTTGCTACTGTTGACGGTCGATCTGGTGGGAATCGACCGCCACCTGTCGGCCGAAGTGTGCGCCGTGAGCCAACGACAACACGGCATGTCACGGGCCGGCATTGCTATCGCCTGCTCGCACACTCACACAGGGCCGGTGGTGGGTCACAACTTGGGCTCGATGTACTTTCTGAACGAGCGGCAACGAGCTCAAGTGCAAGCGTATTCCGCCGCGCTCCAGGGAAAACTGGTCGCCATCGCTGGGCGAGCGCTGGCCGAACTCCAACCGTGCACGCTGTACTACGGCGCCGGCTCGGCAACGCTGGCCGTCAATCGCCGCAATAACCCCGAAGACAAGGTTCCGCAACTTAGGGCCGACGGCCAGCTGCGCGGCCCGGTGGATCATGACGTCCCGGTGCTCCAAGTGGCCGACGCCGACGGTCGCGCACGGGCCATCGTGTTTGGTTACGCCTGCCATGCCACGGTGTTGTCGTCGTATCAGTGGTCGGGCGATTATCCGGGCTTCGCGCAGTTGGAACTCGAAGCGCGACATCCCGACGTGACGGCGTTGTTCTGGGCCGGCTGCGGAGCCGATCAGAACCCATTGCCGCGGCGAACGGTCGAGTTGGCTCAAGACTACGGTCGCCAACTGGCCGACTCGGTGGACGCAGCGCTGGCGCAGCCGCTGCGCACGATTGGCGGGAGGTTGCGCACCGCTTACGAGGAAATCGACCTGCCGTTCGCCCAGTTGCCAACGCGACCGCAGTTGGTCGAGCAGTCGAAGTCGCAGGACAGGTATGTGGCCAGCCGGGGCCAGATGCTGCTGGCGCAGGTTGACGCCGGCCAGACATTGTCGCCCACCTATCCATATCCGGTGCAAACCTGGCATCTTGGCGACGGCCCGCGGTGGGTCTTCCTGGGAGGCGAAGTGGTGGTCGATTACGCCTTGCGTCTGAAGAGGGAGCAGGCCGCCGAGCGGATGTGGGTGACCGGTTACGCCAACGACGTGATGGCTTACGTCCCGTCGCTGCGCGTCTTGCGCGAAGGAGGCTACGAAGGGGGCGGAGCGATGGTGTACTACGGCCTGCCCAGCCCTTGGGCCGAGTCGGTCGAGGAGCAAATCGTGAGCGAAGTACACAGCCAGATACAGGGCGCGGGCGAGTAGTTGGAAGTATCGAGCGCTGCGGTTGGTTTCAATCCAGCCAGTCTTGTTCCTCCAACCGCTCGGGCACGTAGGTTTCCGTGACGTAGCTGATGTCTTTCGAGATGAGCGATTCGACTTCGAGCTTGAAGCCGTTTCGGATCATCTTGTCGATCTCGCGCTGCCACTCGCGCTTCTTTTCGAACCAGGGGTATTTGGCCAC
>CAYWTU010000064.1:0-11001 GCA_964461275.1 uncultured Pirellulales bacterium
TCTTGTCGCGATGGATCGAGTCCACCAGCCGTAGTAATTCGTTGGGGTTCATGGAAATTCACCTTGCCTCGCCGAGGAGGCTGCTGACGACCGAGTTGTCCGACTTGTTCGAGTTGTCCGAATTGTGATCAGGCCGGCCAGTCGCGCCGTTTCCGCGCGATCAAGCGGGCTCTCTTGAGGTTCAAACCGTCTGCAAATTCACTCCTGATGTCTCGTTAAACCATTGGACCTGACGCTCGTCCAAGGCGACGTTCACCACACTTCCGATTTGGCCGGCGCCGCTGGGGAGATAACCCAGCAACTCCTCCGCATGGTCGCGGCCCGCGGGCCTCATGCCGACAAGGTCGCGCCCTCTTGCCGGCTGAATCGACGTGACCATGGCCGTTGGGCCGCCGGTTTCGTCGCTCCCGGCGATCGACACCTTCAGCCACTCGGGCCGCACGCCACACGTTGCGTTTCCTAGTTCTCCGTTGAAGAAACTCCTGGCTTGGATCTCAAACTTCCATCCGCCCCGACTCGCAAACGACGCCCCTTCGCCATTTAAATCGAGCTGGCCGCTTAGAAAGCACATCCGCGGTCGCCCCACGCATTCCGCCACACAGCGGTTCGCGGGGCGCTCGTACAGCTCCTGCGGCACGCCCGATTGTTGTAATTCTCCGCCTCCTAACACTCCCATTCGATCCGCCGCCACTAGCGCCTCGGCTTGATCGTGAGTCACCCAGACGCATGTGGCGCCGGTCTCACGCACCGCCTCGGCCAGGAAGCCGGTCAACTCCTCGTGCAAACCGGCGTCGAGGCTGGACAGCGGTTCGTCCAACAGCAACACCGGCGCCCTTCGCATCAGCGCCCTGCCAATCGCCACTCGTCGCCGCTCGCCGACCGACAGCGTCGTACAACGCCGTCCCAACAGGTCGCCGATTCGCAGCCTCTCGGCCGCACGAGCAACCCGCGACTCGCGTCCGCCGGCGTCGCCACGGCCGCCGAAACGGTCGCCCAGCGTTAACTGCTCGCCGACCGTCAGGTGCGGCAACAGTGCTTCCTCTTGAAACACCATCGCCACGCCGCGCTCGTGCGCCGGCCATCGCGTGACGTCTTTGCCGCCGATCAGGATCCGCCCCGAACGAGGGCGTTCCAAACCGGCCACGAGCCTCAGCAGCGTGGTCTTGCCGCTCCCGCTAGGGCCAACCAAGACAAACCGCTCGCCCGCCGCCACCCGCAGGCAGAAATTGCGCACCACGGCCCCCGCCGCCGGAAAGTCCAGCGACACGCCGTCTAGCACAAGATCCACCATCTGCCGACCGCCGACGCCCAGCTATGGCCGGCCAACGACCTCGCCGGGGCGTCCGATTTGAGGCCGCCAAAACCAACGAAACCCGTTCGCACGTCACAACTTAGTGGGCGCGACAAGCAGCTAAAGATATCCGGCAACCCGGGGGGCGTCAAGTTGCGGCTGTTGGGGGCCGCAGCAATGTTTGCCGAGCCGCATCGCCTGCCGGACGTCGTTAAACCCCCTTGGAATGGCTCTCCGAACCAAACGAGACGTCGCTGAGAGGCAGACGGCTGAGTGCCCCCAACGCAACTGCCCCCACGAGTTCCCGCCCGTTGCGACGAGGCAAGACGATGAGCCTGGCATAGGTTGTGTCATGATGCGGGGTCGTAAAGGCGATGATCCGATCGAGACGTTCATCGCTGGCTTCCCAGCGGAACACCTGCACGCCCGGGCCCAGCCGAACCCGGGCGAACGACAAAACGCTTTCCGCCTGTCGGTCCAGGCACTGCTCCAGCGGAACGCCCCAGAATTCGGTCTCGCCGGGCCCTAAACCGACGATCATGTCCGACAGGTCGCAATACAGGCTCGACACCTCGCCCCCCTGGCTCCAACGCGACAATTCCTGGCGCGCGAGCCGCTCTGACTCCATGTCGTTCGTTGGACCATGCGCAGTGGCCGTAAACGAATCGCACAATCCACTGCTGGAAAAGTCCAGGCGCCCCTTGTCTGAGCACATCAATCGCTGGCGCAGTTTTCGCCGGGTGTCGTCCCAAGCCTCAAGGTTGAGCTTGAGGTGCGGCCGCACGGCCGCGTCCTGGGCGTCGAGCGCCTCGACGACCGCCTGAAGCTCCAAGGGCGGAAGCCGATACAAACTGAAGGCCGGAGGCGCGACGACGGGACAGACAAAAACAGTGGCCTGCCACGATTCCGCCATTTGCAGAAACGGACCGAATTCGCGCCAGTTCTGCTGCATCAAACTGAAATTGAAGCCCAGCGACGTCCCCTTGGAACGGGCGTACTGATGAAACTTGGCGACGTTGCCCAGGATTTGTTCGAGCGTGGCGTTCTTGCGCAACAGGGCCACCGTTTCGGGGCGGACGCCATCCAGCGATACGCTGATCGACACCGGTAGACGTTCCAGGACACGCTCCACCTGTTCGTTGAATTGGGTGCCGTTGGTCGTGACTTCGCAGCGCGGCGTCAGGCCGTCTTCAATCAGCATGTCCCAGACCCGATAGTGTTCGCGCACCAGGAACGGCTCCCCACCCAAGAACTGCATCGCCCGAACGTGCGGCAGAAACGGCCGCAGGTCGGCGAAGAATTGGTCGCCGTATGGTTTCGGGAGCGGCGGCAGGCGATCGCGCCGTGCGCGGATGGCCGATGACAATTCGCCGTTGCACATCGGGCATTCGAGGTTGCACGTGTTGCTGAGATTAAACTCGAGATTGCTGGGCCACAGCGGCCCCACAGTCGAGCGCGGCAAAGGGTCGTACTTGCGGGCGTGGGCCAGTTCGGCGGCGCCGTCGTCAACCTGCCATTTGCAGAATTCGCACCCCAAGCTGTAGTCGTCGTTGGCTAATGCCTGGCGCAGTTTCTCCACCGCCGGGCCGCTCCAAATCTCCGGCAGCCGCTGCGCGGCCAAGTGTCCCAAGGAATAGGTATGGTTGGCGCAGCAGGCACGAACCTGGCCCAGCGTGTCGAAAAACATCGACACAAACGGCGCGTTGCACGCCGAGCGTTTGGGCGAAGTTGCAGGTTGGTTTTCCGAGACCATGGCGATGCCGGCTGGCGGTGCGGACGGAGCAAGTGAATCGTCCCAAAGCGTCATTGTAACCGCCGGCATTTGTGCCAACAGCACTAAGCTTCACCGACGGTTGGGGAATAAACGCGGGATGAAGGGGATCAAAGTTCCAGAGAAGACTTTCGCGGAGGGCCTGCCATGCGAAGGCCGGTTTCGCCGATCGTTGGGGGCGTCGTTCTCGTCCTCGCGTTGTTGGGCTGCGGGGTTTCCTACGCGCCGCTGGACGGGCAGCCGGCCACGGCGGACGGCCCGCTCCCACGGGACGCTGCGCCGGCGACCGCCGCTTCCGATGCCGTCTCCAACCTGGTCGTGGCCACGACCAGCGACGGGCTGTCGCGGAAGATCATCTACACGGCGAACGTCGATCTGCGCGTCGAGAACTTTTCGGAAGTGCCCACCCGCATTGTCGAGTTGGTCAAGCGTCACGAGGCGTTCGTCGCCAACTCGGAACTGACGGGAATCACGGGCACGAGCCGTCGCGGCAGTTGGACAATTCGCGTGCCGGTCGCGCAATTCGAGGCCTTCTTGGACGCCGCCAAGGGGCTCGGCGAGTTGGTCAGCGCCGGCGTGCAATCGCAGGACGTCAGCGAGGAATACGTCGATGTTGAAGCCCGCATTCGCAACAAGACGAAAGAAGAAGAGCGTTTGATCAAGCTGCTCGAAGAGCGGCCCGGCGAGTTGAAAGACGTCTTGGCCATTGAACGCGAACTGTCCCGCGTTCGCGAGGAGACCGAGCGGATGCAAGGTCGGATGAGGGTACTGACGGACCAGACCACGCTGACGACGGTCCAGCTAGTGGTGCAGGAATTCCGCAAGTACACGCCCCGCGAAGCGCCGGCGTTTGGTCAGCGGGTCAAACGCTCGTTTCGCGAGTCGGTGCGCGATGTGCGCCGGACCGGCGAAACGGCCGCCGTCGGTCTGGCTGGGCTTGCGCCGTGGTTGCCGTTTTGGATGCTTGGCCTGGGGGCGCTGTATTGGGGTGGCCGCCGGCTGACGCGAAAGCTGTGGCCGGCGCCGGTCGAGGCCTCACTGGCGCCTGGCGCCGCGCCGGTTCCGCCGGCAACGGGTTTGCACTAATTGGCCCGGCACGATTCCGGGAGGAATTTCGTCGTAGTGACGGCGTCTCGCCGCCGAGAATTGCCTCGACGACATCCAATCCGAAGCCCATGGCGGCGGAACGCCGCCGCTACGGGGATGTCGCCTCCCCAAATCGTGTCAAACTAATTAGCGGCACAGGGCCGACAGTTCGGCGCGAACCGTCTGTAAGAGTCCAGGCCAGTCATTGAAGCCGGACTGTCGAAACACGCGCAGGCTGGCGTACCAAACGCTGTCTTCGCGGCCGG
Organism: uncultured Pirellulales bacterium; assembly: GCA_964461275.1. Taxonomy (GTDB): domain Bacteria; phylum Planctomycetota; class Planctomycetia; order Pirellulales; family CAYNRE01; genus CAYWTU01. The sequence goes on from CAYWTU010000064.1 coordinate 4,415, forward strand.
TGAGCCAACGCCAGCCCCAGTGTTGCGGCAAGAGCAGCCATGCCGGGGCGCCAACGGCGCCAGCCAGGTGTACGACCGCCCCTGCCGCGGAGATTGCCAGGTCCAGTTCCGATAGTACCGCCGCCACCCCTTCCAAGTCGTTGCGCAGATCGAGCCCCGCGAGCGTGTGTACGTTGCTTCGACCGCAGCGAAGCGTTTCCAACTCCTCAGGCCGGGCATCGTGCTGAAGCACGACGAATTGCGCGCCAGGGGTCTGCGTCAACAGCTCCAACAACTGACAAGGGACGCTTCGCTGACGGATTTCGGCCGGCTGTTTCACACCGCCGCGCCAGGCCAGGCCGATTTTCTTGCCTGGTCCTAGCTCCGTAAGCCGCCGCCGAAACACCTCGCGCTGTGCAGGATGGGGCACAAACAGCGCCTGCCGGGGTGCAAAGCACGAAATTTGCGGCCGCAGATATCGCGGCAACGCGCCGGCCGGAGTGTGAAAATCGAACGACATCTGCGCCAGCGCGTTCCAGTCTTCGCCACCGCGACGACAGGCAATGACGCGGACCGTGGGAAAGGAACGGGCCACCAGCGGCGCCAGTCGCTGGTCGCAGACCACGGTGCAATCATCGGTCTCGGACACCAGATCGGGCAAACAGGTCAGGAACATGATCTCGTCACCCAGCCCCTGTTCGGCGTGAACTAAGATGCTGCGGCCGGCCAAAGGTTGTCCCTGCCACAGCGGTGGCGGCAACTCAAGCGACGCTGACCGGCGATGTTTTCGCCACCGCCACTCATATTCCCGCCAGCCGCGCGAAAAGTCGCCGTACTGTAGCCGGAGAAAGGCCCGGTTGAGGTGTGTTTCGGCGTCGTCGGGCGCCCTCTCAAGCGCGGCGTCGAACTGACAGAGAGCGTCGTCGAATCGACCTTGGGCCTGCCAACATTGGCCGAGGTTGTTATACGCCTCGGCCCGCTGGGGCTCGCGGGCGATGGCCCGCCGAAACGTCGCTACCGCCTCGGTGAACTCTCCTGCCTCGGTCAGCACCGTGCCCAGATTAACGAGCGATTCGTAGGCGTCCGGTGCGACGCCGAGCGCCTGGCGGTACCCAGCCATCGCCTTGTCGAGGTCCCCCAGGTCGTGCCGAACTTGTGCCAGGTTGTGATGGGCACGAAATAATTGGCCGTCGAGCGAGGTTGCCCTGGCGAGATGCTCCTCGGCGGCTAGCAGTTCGCCTTGCTGTCGCAGCAGTCCGCCCAGATTGGCGTGCGCCTCGGCATGTGCGGGATTCACGTCGAGCACGGCCCGGTAACAGTCGGCGGCAGCATCCAGCCGACCGTCCAATTCGTGCTCCACACCAATTTGATATTGCGCTTCAGCAAGACGGTTCGCCGGCGCGCTGTCGCTGGCAATGTCGGCGGCTGCGGTCGAACCTACTGCTGTGATCGTTTCAGCGGCCGTCATCGGGGCGATGTAACTCTAGAAGAGTTCAAAACTAGTCGCGGCCATCAGGGCCGGAGACAACGAATCGACGTGGATCACGAAACCCGATTGCGGCGAGTCGATGCGGTACCCGGCCGGAATGCGAGCGGCGGGGGCTGGCCGATTCTGGGCCGTCTGCGCAATGCGACTGGCGGCAACGGACAGTCCGCGCCCCCAGTCGCCCGGCGTCGACTGGACAACCAGCTCAAGCGAGGCATACCAAGGAGAATGGCGTTGCGGCGGGAACCACCACCAATCGGCCGCCTGCCGCAACAGGCCTAGGGTCGGAGCGCCCACCGCGCCGGCCAGATGCAGGGTGGTGTTGGCGACGCTAATCACCAAATCGAGCGCTGCCACCAGCGCCGCAACGTCATCCATGTCGTTTGAGGCCAGCGCGTTTTCAGGAACCAAGAGCCGGTCCGCGACCCTTCCCAGACCGTCGACGAGCTCTTGGGATTGCAAACCGTGTTGCAGGCAGACGAACGTGGCCGAATCGGTTTCGAGCAGCGAAGCCAGTCGGGTCAGCGGAATACTGCGCCGGCGGCGATCGGTCTCCGTCGAGCCGCCGCGCCAGGACAGGCCGATTTTCGGCCGCGGACTCAGCCGGTCGAAACGCTGCCGCCAAGCGGCGACGCGCACCGGGTCGGGCACGAAGTGGCCGGTTGGGGCCGGCTGAAAATGCTCCCAATCCGTCCGCAACAGCCCCAGCAAGTCGCCGGCCGACACCCGCAGGTCTACCGGCTCGGCGATGAGGGCATGGTCGATCGTTTCGCAGCGGTCACATGGTACGACCCGGGCCGTCGGAAACGAGCGGCTTACCAGTCCGGCCAACGTTGGGTGACAGGCGATTGTGACTCGTCCCGAAGCGGCAACCAAATCGCGATAGCACGTCGAGTGCATCAGCTCTTCACCAAGGCCTTGCTCGGCAAGCACCAACACATGCCGATGCTTGAGCGGCGCGCCGTCCCATTCCGGCAAGCTTTGCACGGCAGGCGACCAGGTGAACCGTGGCGGCGCGAGCTGCTTGCGAGCCGAATAGTTCCGCCAGCCGTCGATCAGGTTGCCGGCGGCAAGCTCGAGCTGGGCGACGAGCAGCCGCGACTGCGGCGCCGTTTCGTCCAGCGTCAACGCCTGCTGCGCCGCGCCGCGAGCCTCCGCCGTACGGCCCGCCTCCCATAGCGACGCGGCCAATTGACGCAGCGCCTCGGGATGCAGCGGCTGAGCCTCACACCAGCGAACCGCGGCGTCCACGGCGCCACTCGTGTCGCCAAATTGCCCCAGCGTGGCCGAGAGATTCTGCAGCGCAGCAGCGTGATCCGGCTGCCGCTGCAACACGGTGCGATAGACCGTGCATGCCTCGGCCAGTTGTCCTTCGTCGCGTAAGGCGTTGGCAAGGTTGTAAGCGTAGCTGACGTTGCGCGGGGCTACGGCAGCGGCCCTGCGCCAGTGCCACAGTGATTCTTGGGGCCGCCCCAATTGGGCCCGCACCTGGGCCAACGCTGCGTGGGCCAAGCCGCTGCTAGCATCCAATTCCAACGCCGCCTGCAGTTCGTCGGCCGCGGCCGCCAGAGCGCCTTGAGCCGCCAGCGCCAGGCCCAAGTTTACCCGGGTCGCAACGGCGCCGGGCTCCAACTGCATCGCGCGGCGCAGATAGTTCTCCGCTGCGGAATATTCTCCTTGCTGAAAGCACAAGGCGGCCACGCCGCGCAGCGCCACCACCAGTCCTGGCTCCGCGGCCAGGGCGGCCCGATAGGCCTGGCGGGCGTCCTCGATGTGCCCCAAGGCCGCCAGCGCCTCGGCCAGGTTGTGATACGCCTCGGGACACTTCGGCTGGGCGCGAAGGAGCTGCCAATAGTGGTCGATCGCGGTGTGATAGTCGCCGCGGCGATGGGCCTCGACGCCCTGTTGCAAGTGTTCGATCAAGGACATGGGGCGCTTTCAGGTTCGTGTCAACGACTTCGGGCGTTCTGCCAGGCCAATGGCGGGTCGCGCATCACACGCGATGATTCACCCTAGAAAGTAAGACTCCGAGATCGACGCCGGGGCGCCGTGCCAATCGATGTGCGGCGCGGGAATTACAGATGGCGGCGCCGCGCGCAAGGCAAGCGATCGGCTCATGTCATTTAGGAGCGTGGTCCAACTGCCCGGCTTGTCGAGTCGCCACAACCGTGCCGAACGATACCAGGGCGTCTTCTCGCCAACGGCGGGCCAGCGCCAACTGGCCGCCGGGGTCAGCGCTACCCAGGTTTCGATCCCCACGCCCGCCGCCAAATGAGCTACTATTCCTTCCACGGCCACGACCAGGTCGAGCGCGGCGGCCTGCGCCGCCAGCGACTCGGGACGCAGCGCCGCGTCAACGGGCTCCAGACTGTGCAACGGTCGGTCGATGCTGCGGGCGATCGGTTCGAGCGCCGCCTGCTCCGCTTCGCCGCCCAAGACAATCCAATGCACGCCGCGCGTCTCCAAGAGCCGTGCCCATTGCTGGACGTCGGGAGCGCGTTGGGCTTGCTCGCGGGGCGTTCCCGAAGAGGCAATGGCCAGGCCGACCTTCAGTCCCGGCCCCAACTGCGACAGCCGCCGGCGGAACTCAGTGGTCGCCGACAGGTCGGGCAGCAGGTGCCCGCGCCGCGGCGGGAAGCTGGCCAGGTCGGGCCTCTGCAACGCCGGCAGCGAGCCGAGTTGAATTTGACAGTGAACCTTGCCCACCTCCGCCAGCCAGCGCTGCTCGGTGACGTATTCGACGGGGTGCATCGTGGCGCCGGCAAACGAGCGGGCGAACAACTGCACTAGCTCGGGTAGGCAATCGATGACGCAGCGGCCGACGCGGGGCAGAACTTCCGGCAGGCAGGAGGCGAACATGAGCTCGGTTTCCAGATCGTCTTCGGCCGACACCAAAAGTGTTTCCCGCGGAAGCGACTGTCCTTGCCAGGTGGGGAACGGGTAGACGAGCACCTGCCGCTGCCGGCGACACTTGCTGCGCCATTTCCAGGCCGCCCAGCCCGCGGCAAACTGCCCGTCTTGAATGAGGGCCTGCGCCTGCTGCAAGCGGAGCGTGGCGTCGCGGGGCGCCTGTGCGAGTGCGGGAGCGAGCATGGCCAGCGCCCCGGCCAGGTCGCCTTGGCGGCGCAGCGCTTCGGCCAGGTGTGCGAGGGCATCGGGATAATTCGGCCGCAACTCGAGGGCCTTGCGATAGCGCTCGATGGCTTGTTCGTAGTGTTCTTGAGCGAACAGTAGGTGGCCGATGTTGTGGTGCGCCTCGGCGCAATTGGGTTTCAGGTCGACCGCCCGTCGATAGGCGGCCAAGGCCCCTTCCTGGTCGCCCTGTTTTTGCAGGACGCAGCCCAGGTTCAAATGAGCTTCCGCGAACGCGGGGCGATTCTTCAACGCGATCCGCAGATGCTTGGCCGCCTCTTCCAGGCGGCCTTGCGTCCGCAAGACGTTGGCCAGGTTGTAGCGGACCTTGTCTTGAGTGTCGCGCAGCTCCAGCGAGCGCTCCATGAGCGTGATCGCTTCGTCGGGTCGTTGCGTTTCCGATGCGATCGCCCCCAGCAGTTGATGCGCGTTCCAGTTCGCCGGGTCACGCTCGATAGCGGTCCGGTACAGCGCTTCTGCGCTGGCCAACTCGCCGGCCCGATGGTGGACCAACGCCACCGAAACCAACTCGGCCGCCGATGCATTGGCATCGGCCGTCGGCAGTTCCATGGCGTGCGTCCGGCCGATACTGCGGATGCCGGCCGTCGCCGCGGGCGGCGCAGGCGTGGACGCCTTGGGAACGGTCAGCGCGTTGTAACCCAAACGTTCGGCATGCGCGCGAAGGCGGTCGGCCATCTGCGCGTATAGCCCTGTCCAGTCGTCGGGACGCGTTTGGCGGAAGACCTGCACACTGCGGTACCAAGGCAACTCATCCCCCTCAATCATGTATCGCCAGCCGGGAACGTGCGGCGCCATGGCCCAGGTGGGAACGCCCAGGGCGCCGGCCATGTGAATCGTCGTATTGCCGATCGAAAAAACCATGTCCAGCGCCGCTAGTTGGGCCGCGAAATTGTCCAGGTCCTTGAGCGGATCGGCGTCGGGCCAGTCATGAATCACCGCCCCGAACTTGGCCTGCGCGAAGGCGATGTCTTGCACGCTGTTGCCATATTGCAGGTTGATGAACTGTACGCCAGGCACGGCCAACACCGGCCCCCAATCGTCCAGCGGCGAAGTACGGCGGCGCTGCTCGCTCGACTTGCCTCCGGCTCGCCACGAGATTCCCACCTTCAAACCTGGTCCAAGTCCGTCGATCCGCTCGCGCCATTTGGCCACGAGCGCCGGATCGGGCGCCAGAAAGCTCGGCTGGCGAGGAAAGCTGTCCCAATTCGGCCGCAGCCATCGAGGCAGGTCGCCGGCCGTCACGGTGCAGTCGACGCCCACCGGCAGCCAGTCATCCGAACACGGACGCTGAACCGCTTGCACTTCGGCCTCCGGAAAGGAACGGGCAAACAGTTCCTTGAGCCGCGGGGCGCAGGCAATAATCGTATGCTTGGCCTGGGCGATCACCTCTTTGAAGCAACTGGCGAACATGATTTCGTCGCCGATGCCCTGTTCGGCGTGGATCATGATGGTTTTGTCGTGGAGCGAAAAGCCGTCCCACGCGGGAACCTGGAAGTGGTCGATGACCACCTCGCCCGCCGCTTCACGGTAACCCCACTCGGGCCAGGCCTCGCCAAACCGCCGCATGAGCAACAACACCACCGCCCGATTCCAGTGGGCCTTGGGAAAATCGGGGTCGATTTCCAAGACGCGGGCATAGCTCTCCAGCGACGCTTCAAGATGTCCCAGGTGCAGCCGGACGTTGCCCAGGTTGTAATGCGCCGACGCGCTGTTGGGATTGAGCGCCGCAGCCTGCTGGCAATAGGTCACCGAGTCGTCCAGCCGACCTAGCCCTTCGAGGATGGCGCCCAGATTGAGGTGTGCTTCGTAAAAGTTGGGGCGCAGCCGTAAGGCGCGGCGCAGCGCGCCCACGGCTTCTTCTTTGCGCTTGGCGTCTGAAAAGCCCACCGCCAGATGGAACAGGCAAATGGGGTCGTGCGGGGCGGCCGCGACGGCGGCCTGCAACACGTCGATGGCCTCATCGAACTGC
>CAYWTU010000065.1:0-10999 GCA_964461275.1 uncultured Pirellulales bacterium
AAATGAGCGCGCTGAAGCGGACCACCGAAGTCGTCAAGCACCGCGAGGGAGGCGATCCCAGCAGCAGCCGAAAGTCGCCCGGTCGAACGGAGTACGAAGCCATCACGCTGGAGCGCGGCGTAACCCACGACCCTGAGTTTGAGAACTGGGCGAACCGAGTGTGGAATTTCGGCGGCCGCGACGGTCAAGAAGTGTCGTTGAAGGATTTTCGCAAGGACATATTGATCGAGGTCTACAACGAGGCGGATCAGAAAGTCCTGGCCTACAAAGTGCTGCGCTGCTGGGTATCGGAATTTCAGGCGCTGCCGGATTTTGACGCCAATGCCAATGCCATCGCCATCCAGACGATCAAACTGGAAAACGAGGGCTGGATTCGCGATCCGGACATTCCAGAACCTGCCGAACAAAGCGTGGGTGCGGCATGAGGCCGACGCTTGGAAGCGGCCGACTCCTGAACGCTTGGGAACAGGCAAGCGGGCTGCCTCCCTTGCGGCGAGCGCTGGCCCTCTTGGATCAGCTGGACGAGGACGCCCGCTGCGCCTCGGTCGGCGAATGCGAGCGAAGGTTGTTGCGCGTCCGGCAGCGATTGTTCGGCGACGCCGTCGACGCCGTTGCCGCGTGCCCTGAGTGCAATCAAACGATCGAGGTATCGTTTCGCGTCTCGCAGGTGCTGGGCCTAGCCGACGCCGCCCCACCGGTTCAGCCGCTCGAAAGCGAAGGATTGCGAGTGCGTTGGAGGCTGCCGACTTGCGCAGAAGTGGTGGAAATGGCGGCCGATGATGTCGCCGGCGGCTCCCCGGTGCGACGCACCGCGCTCTTCGAGCGGTGTTTGGTCGATGTGCGCGGCGCGTCGGGAGAGCAAAGCCGGGCCCCGCTGTCGGACGAGATTTCACAGGCTGTCGCAGCAGCCATGTCGGCGTCCGATCCCCTGGCGAATTTGCACCTCGAAGTCTCCTGTCCTGCATGCCGTCAGAAATGGCAGGCCCCATTTGATGCCGGCGGGTACTTGTGGCGCGAACTGGACCAGTGGGCCCAGCGAATGCTCAGCGAAATCCACTGCCTGGCGCATGCCTACGGTTGGAGCGAGGCAGAGATTCTAGCGCTGCCGTCGCCGCGTCGTCAGGCATACTTGAAGCTCGTCGGTGCATGATGGACTATCTCAACAACTTGCTGTTCCGCGCCGCTCTTCCCGAGGAGGGCGTACTGCCACGCCCTGCTGCACGATTCCTGTCGCAGTCGGCCTCCGACGCATTCCGTCCTGAGGCGCTCGACCCCATCCCTGAAGAGGTTGAGGACGCTCCCGCTCAGGAAACTGCCCCAAGAAGAGTCGCCCGCTCGCGAACGACCGCTGTCGAACGAGACGCTCGGCATCCAGAGCCGGCGCCGGAAATCGATACACCTCCGGCCGGCACGACCGATGCCGCGCCAGCGTTTCTTGCCTCAGTGGAGCGTCGCGAGACGGAAGTTGCCGATGCCTCGCCGAGGAGTACCGCCTATGTCGCGGATGTTTCAACATTGGAGCCCGAATTAGATACCGAGCCGATTGTTCAGAATAAGCTCTCGCATGTATCGGTGGCCACCGACGTGCGCCGCGAACAAGGAGCTGCCGCGACCTGGTTCGACGATCGATCCCTGGATCGACCGGAGACGCCGACCCGTTCCCAGTTGTCGCCGAGGTCGGATTCGCCGTCGTTCGATCGATCGGAAGCACTCCCGCGGTTCGACCCCGCTTTAGACCTCCACACCAGCGAGGCGCCGCCCACGTCGGATCGCTTGATGAGCGCGGAGATCGTACCCCGGCGCGGCGAGACGGACCGCCCGTTGCGGCTACCGAGCGTGTCTTCCCCGTTGGCAGTCGATGCCCCGGCAACTGCCGAACAACGAGTTGTGCACGTCACAATTGGGCGCGTAGAAATCCGAGCGCACGTGGCGTCGCCCCCGGCGGCGAATCGAAGAGCCGCCCGTGAAGGCGCTGCGCCAACTTTGGATGAGTACCTCAACGGTTCGCGGCGAGGGAAGGCGTCATGAGCACCTACGAGGCGATAGGCGTGGTTACCGAAAGGCTGGTCCAGATGCTCAAGGACTCCGTGGGGGTCAATGTGACGGCGCTGCCGGTGAGTCAGTCCGACGGCAGCCCTTTGAATGTGTTTCTTTATCAAACGACGACGAATCCGAGTTGGCGCAATCAGGACCTGCCTCGACCGGCCGGACGGGGCCAACCTCAGCGACCATTGCTGGCGTTGAACTTGTACTATTTGCTATCGGCCGGGAATCCCGCCAACGATTCCAGCGTCCAGACGGGACACCGCAATCTGGCCAAGGCCATGCTGACGCTTCACGATCGACCCGAGCTGAAGCTAGAAAGCTCCAAAGTCATCAAGAACCAACCCGATCCCATTCGCATTACGCCGCATCCAGTGAGTGTGGACGAGATGTCAAAACTGTGGTCGGCGTTTCAACACCCATATAGGTTGTCTGCGGCCTACGAGGTGGGGACGGTGTTGATCGAAAGCGAGCGGCCGCAGTCTTCGCCGCTGCCCGTGCTGAAGCGCGGCGACGACGATCGCGGCTGGGATTCCACCACGATCTTTCCCGGAGTGCTCACCGACGTCCGCTACGCCACGGCGTTCCAAGCCGGCGCCCGCTTCGGCGACCGTGTGACCATCATTGGACGCCGATTGCTCCAGTCCAAGAATTCGCGGATTCGCCTGACACATGCCACCGTGAAGGAGAAGGCAAAGGACCTGACAAAGGACTTGCCAGAGTCGTCAATCGTCTCCCGCACCGACACGGCGTTCGTTTGTACGTTGCCGTCGAACGCCGAGAACTGGCCGGCGGGCATCAGCTTGCTCCGAGTGAGCGCGCCCTTGGGATCGCTCAGTAAAGAGCACACGCAGGAAAGCAATGCCGTACCTGTGGCCATGCTGCCGCACATCGATCTTTCGCAAGTTTTAGACAAACAGCTCAGGGCGAAGGCCGCCGGCGAGGATGCGCTGTCGCTAGAGTTGCCCGTCCAACCCAAGATCCACACAGGCCAAAGCGTTCAGGTCGTGATCGGACGTTTCACCATCGATAATCCAAAAGTTGACGACAAATTCCGTGTCACCGCAGTGTGGTCGAAGGAGGCACAGGCCTTCAAAGACTTGAAAGACTCCGCAGACCGCGTCGCGCGGGTTCGCGTCGATGGTGTGGACAGTCTCATCGTGGACCCGAAAGACCCCAGCGGTGGAGTCATCGAGGGACTTAAGGTCGAGATGCCACAGTAAAGCTTACGATCGTGACCGCATCGGAAAACATCGCTGAAACGGCAGGCCGCCAGGTGGCAGCGGCGGTGGGTTGGGTCCGCGCGCTGTTGGAGCGGCAGACTGCGGTGATGGCGACTCGGTCCGCGGATGAGACATCACGCTTGCAAAGCGATCGCCCCTTCTTCATGTTCAGGAATTGCGGCCTGCAAGCCGAGCCGGCGCGCGACAATCGGCCCGTCGACGAACAATCCGCGCAGAGCCAAACCGCGCATCGCGAGCACGACGCCCGCGACCGATTTGCCGCCGCGGACTACGATCAACCGGCACACGAATACGCGCTGTCGCAGCTTGCCCATCGGTTCTCGCTAAACGAAGCGGAACGTCTTGTGCTGCTACTGTGCCTAGCGTTTGAGTTGGACCCCAACGTCGGCCGATTGTGCGCTTTGGCGCAGGCGGATCCCGGCCGGCCGTATCCCACGTTCGCTCTGGCGATACGACTGTTTGGACTGACCGACTGGTCGCCCGTTCTGCCCGCGCGGCCGCTACGCGGATTGCGTCTGATTGAGCTTCGGCAACCGCACGGTACGCCGCTGCTGTTGGCGGAACTTGGGCTGTCGGAATCCGTGTTGCACTTCATTCAGGGCGGTCGATCGATCGACTCCAAGCTGCAGCCGTTTCTGCAACCAGTCGCGCGGGCGCCTCGGGCGGACTCGGCCATCGCACGCGCCTTGGACGAGATCGGTCCAGCCTTGGCACACGGCGTGGCGTTGTTAGGCGCCGATTGGGACGAGAAGCTGCGTGGCTTGGCTTGGTGGGCGGCAGAGAGAGAAGTCGAGCTTTGGCGGATGGCGCCCGAATGGTTGCCCGGTGTGGTGGTCGAACTCGATGAGTTGGCCGTGCTTTGGCACCGCGACGCTGGCTTGCACAAGTTGGCGCTGGTTGTCGATTTGCACCACGCCGCTTCCAGCGATCCCGCTTCGGCTGCGCGGATTCGCAGATTTACGGCCTCCACCAGTTCGCCGGTGTTCTATGCAGCGCTTGACGGAGCGGCATTGGGGGACCTGGCGCCGACGCGCACCTTTCAGGCGCCTCTCCCGTCGCCGGGGCTGCAACGCGACCTTTGGCTCGAGCACTTGCCGGCTGGGGTTGAGAACCGGCGGCAATTGGCCGGCGAACTGTCGCAATTGTACTTGCTCGACGAGGCGGAAATCCAGTCGACCGTAGCGATCGTCGCCGATCGCGGGGAGCCGTTTGGATCGGAGTTGCGTCGGCGGCTGAGTTTGCAACACCGCCCCAGGGTCGATTCCCTGGCCCAACGGGTCGACGTCAAAGCCGGTTGGGACGATCTGATCTTGCCACCAGAGAAAAAAACGATCTTGGAGAGGATCGTCGAACAGGTTGGTGGCCGTTGGCGGGTATACGGCGAGTGGGGGCTGGCCGAGCGCATGAATCGCGGGCTGGGCGTCTCGGCGCTATTTGCCGGCGACAGCGGGACGGGAAAAACGATGGCTGCCGAAGTGCTGGCCCAAGCCCTGGAAATGGACCTGTACCGGGTCGACTTGGCCAGTGTGGTCAACAAGTACATCGGCGAAACGGAAAAGCACCTGCGGCGACTGTTCGACGCCTTCGAGTCGTGCGGCGCCATTTTGTTGTTCGACGAGTGCGACGCACTGTTCGGCAAGCGCAGCGAAGTCAAGGACAGCCACGACCGTTACGCCAACATCGAGATCAACTATCTCTTGCAACGCTTGGAGACGTACCGCGGGTTGGCCATTCTGGCCACGAACGACCGCGGGGCGCTCGACACCGCCTTCCTGCGGCGGCTGCGGTTTGTGGTCACGTTCAACATGCCGGCCGCAGAGGAACGGGCGCTCATTTGGACCCGACTCTTGCCTCCGCCCGAGGCCCCGGACTACGGGGAAGCTGCGCCATCGGACCGGAAAGTGTGGTCCTCCGACAGACCATGCGCAGACGCCTACGCCACAAACAACGCCCCCCGCATTCCGTCGCGCGACCTCGACTATCGTCGGCTGGCCCAGTTTCCGCTGACGGGCGGCAGCATTCTCAACGCAGCGGTCAACGCGGCGTTTCGGGCGGCGGCAGAGCGGCACGACAGGGAGCGCGTGGTCACCATGCCGCACGTCCTGGCAGCCGTCCGCGACGAGTACGTCAAGCTCGAGCGGCCGATCGACGAAGGCGACTTTCGTCATGTAAGCGCCGGTAAGGAGTCGGCCGCATGACAATTAACGTACACATCGAGCGTTTGACGCTCACCGGCCTTCCGCTGGACCGTTCGGCCGCCCACGCCGTGCAAGCGGCGGTGGAACGGGAACTAAGCCGGCTGTTGGCCGACGACGGCGCGAGCCGGTTCGTCCTTGCCGATGGCGCTTTGGAGACCTTGTCGGCGCCGACCATCGAGGTCGCCCGCGGCTCGTCGGCGGCCCAAGTCGGACGGTCGATCGCTGCATCTCTGCATGGAGGACTAAACGATGAGTAGGCAAGCGCTGTCGCCGCAACCGACGCAGACGACTTCTTCGTCCCACGCCCCGGGCCGCGTGTTGCAGCGCAAGTGCGCTTGCGGCGCGAAGTCCGGAACGCACGAGCAGTGCGCCGAGTGTGCCGAGCGGGCAAAGTACGCCCACTTGCAGCGTTCGGGGACGGGGCAATTCGAGAACCAAAGTCACCAGCCAACCGTGACTGAAAATCTTCCGCATTTCGCTGCTTCTGCGCTCACCAGCACCTTGCTTGCAAAGAAGTTGCACAAGAAGCGTGATCCAAAACACGCAAGGCCAGTTCCGCAGACCTTAGATGGAACCTGGATCAGACGCATCGATGTGGATCTCACGACGCAAACCATGACACTAACCTACTCGGACAAGACTCCGCCGCGGTCATTGAACATCTCCAGCGGTAAGGGACTGGATGCTGCTGGTCCAGAACCTTGTAAGGCGCCACAACTTAACAGCCATGACAATTGTACCCCTCCTGGCCGATACAAGGCACTAGGCCTATATGGCAAGGACGACATGAAGGGAATGCCTTGGTTTGTGAGATTTAATGGTAAGGCCGGCCAACGCGGAATCGGCATTCACCAAGGGGAGGTACGCGGGGGAATTCCCGAATCGCACGGTTGCATTCGCGTGCCTACACTCGCAGACGCAGAACACATCAACAAGCATGTCACCACAGAGACGGACATCTTTATTGATGGTGAGGCCCCGGCAAGGGGGAAGTCGACAGGCAAGGCCGGCCCGAACGCAATAGAGAATCAATTGGAGAGGCGGGCAGATATTCATCCGACGCCGGACGAAGTACCTTCGATCGTGTACGACGTGTTGAGGTCACCTGGTGCGCCGCTCGACGCCGCAACGCGGGACTATATGGAGCCGCGGTTTGGCCACGATTTTAGCCATGTACGAGTGCATACAGACGCGCAGGCGGCGCAGTCCGCGCGTGCGGTGAGCGCACTGGCGTACACGGTGGGGCGCGACGTAGTTTTCGCCGCGGGCCAACATGCCCCCGGCACGACCGCGGGGCGTCAACTCATGGCCCACGAATTGACGCATGTGGTGCAGCATCGAGGGGAGTGGCGCGGCAACAGCATTGCACTAGGCGACGAAGACGCTTTGGAATCGCTTGCACTAGAGGTAGAGCGGTCCATCGGGAGTGTCAACGAGCCCAGCAACATTCCACAACCAGTCCGCTCGGACGTCCGGTTACAGGCTAAACTGTCGACCACCGACAAATTTGCCCTAGGCGGCGCAGGAGTGGGCGCAGGAATTGGAGCGCTGGCCGGGGGTGCAATTCTTGGGCCACTTGGCGTACTGCTCGGCGGACTAGTGGGTGCTTTCGGAGGATTCTTCGCTGGTACGTACCTTTCGCCAGACGCCGGACGTGGACTAAGTGAACCCGAGAAAAAACTGGCGTGGGACTATTTTGGGAACAGCATCGACCTAGAGTGCGTTCGTGTAGTGCATGCTTCGTTGATTGACGGCTTTGCGCTCGCAGTCACGCCCTACGAGACAATCTACGTACCCAATACCGCGCATCTTACAGGACACATGCCCGATGATCTGTTGTTACACGAACTAACTCACGTGTGGCAATATCAGAATAAGGTCAACACCATCGCAACCAGGGCGCTTACTGCGTGGTTCGGTGGGAGCGGCGCATACGACTACGGGGGGCCCGCTGTGGATCGAACCAAATTACATGCAGGCGACGCATCAGCTCTAGGCCAAGCAGCCGGGGAATTGAATCAGAGAAGAGGCAGGTCCGAGGGCGTATTCAGCCTGGGGAGTGAAGAGCAGGGTGCACTTATGCAGGACTATGTTCTCCGACAGTGCCTCAGCTCCGCCGATCCGTTTTGCCTTGCCGCTCGGCCCTACATTGATGAAATCAAGTCCCAAAAGCCCAAAGTGAGTTGCACAATAGACGCCGCAGAGCGCAACCAGCCTGGCCCAACGCACGAGTCAGGACCAAGGCGAGACAGAACGTGAATTTTAGTCGATCGTAGCGGCTCCAAAACGCAACCATGCTATGCCCATCTCCCCTCGCCTGATCAAAGCCGGCATCGTACAAGTCGATCCGCGGACGCTGGCGCCGCGGCCGGGCGGGATCGTTGCGCTGCAATACAACCCCGACACCGTCACGCGCTCCCTGCAGGCCGCCGCCGTCGAGTCGGACGGCCAGGACCGTTCGCAAGTTCTGCGCCTCAAGGGCCCTCCCGTCGAAACCATTCGTCTCGAGGCCGAAATTGACGCTGCCGATCAACTCGAACGCAACAACGCCACGGCCGGACGGCTGGGCATCCAGCCCCAACTGGCGGCGCTGGAGCTGCTGGTCTATCCCACTTCGCAGCAGGTGGACAACGTGCGGCGGCTGGCGGCCGGCGGGACGCTCGAGGTGCTGCCGATGGAGTCGCCGTTGGCGCTGTTCGTGTGGAGCAAGTCGCGTGTGACTCCCGTCCGCATCACCGAGTTCAGCATCACCGAGGAGGCGTTCGACACCGAGTTGAACCCCATTCGTGCGCGGGTGTCGCTCACGCTGCGGGTGCTGAACGCCAACGACCTCGGAATCGAACATCGGGGCAGCGAACTGTTTGCCCGCTACCACCGCGAGAAAGAGAGCCTGGCCGCCAATGCGCCGCGCTCGGAACTGACGAACTTGGGAATCTCGAGCGTCCAATGAACGATCCCGTAAAAATTCTGTTGGCCCAGGCGTCCGATTTGCTGTCACCGTTTGCCGAGAACAGCCGCTATCGGTCCGTCGAACAACTGACCGTCACACTGCCGGACGGCCGTCCCGCGCGCTGCGTCGGCCGGCGCTGGCTTCCACAACCGGAAGAGTTGGCCACGCTGGCGGAACATCGACTGGCGCTGGGCGATCGACTGGACAACTTGGCGCATCGCTATCTTGGCGATCCGGAACTGTTTTGGCGAATTTGTGATGCGAATCGCACGCTGCGGCCGGCCGATCTGACCGACGCCCCCCCCTGGGACGAGCGTCGCGTGCCTGCCGCGCAGCGCGTGATTCGCATCGGACTGCCGCCCGGTATGCCGGAACAAGGTCCAAGTTTCGGTTAACCCTGGCGCCCCTGTTAACCCTGGCGTGAAAGAGCAAGAACCCCACCGCTCGCACACGGAACGCGAGCTGAAAAAATCGTCCCTCTGCACGGAAGCCGCATGAGACGTTTGAGCAGAAATTCACGGCATGACGGCATTGATCGACGGCGTGCAATTGACGTTGCTGGCTGGACCGCTGGCGCCTCTCCCGGCGCCGGCGGCCGTCATTGATGCGCTGACCAGCGTCCGCGTGACCGTCGCCACGCGCCAAGCAATGGAAGGTCTGGAGCCGTCGCTGCACCGACGGAGCGGCTTTCAATTGCAGTTCTCGCTGGCCAAGCGGTCGCCGCTGGAAGGGCTGTTGGCGCTGACGGGCGGCGCCGCGCCGCCGTTGTTGCGCATCGTCCTGGCGGTCACGATCCAAGGTCAGCCTGAAGTCCTGATCGATGGCTTCGCGTTGCACCACGACATCGAACCGGGCGGGGGCAGCGCGTCTTCGATCGTTACGGTCAGCGGCGTGGACCTGACCGCGGCCATGGACCTGGTGGCCTTCGACGGCCTGCCCTATCCCGGCCTGCCCGTCGCGGCGCGCGTCGCGGCACTGCTGGCCAAGTACGCCCCCTTGGGAGTCGTCCCGGTGGTGGTGCCGCCCGTGCTCGCCGACGTCCCCGACCCCAGCGAGCGCATGCCCGCGCACCGCGGCACGGACCTTAAGTACGTATCTCAGCTTGCGGCCGACCATGGCTACGTCTTCTACCTGGAGCCGGGGCCGGTCCCGGGCGCGAACAAGGCGTACTGGGGCCCTGAGATCAAGGTGGGGGCGCCGCAGCCGGCGCTGAACGTCGACATGGACGCGTTGACCAACGTCGAGTCGCTGTCGTTCAATTTCAACAACAACTCCCAGACGACGGCCTTTGCCTGGGTGCGGCTCGAGGCGTCGCCGGTCCCGATTCCGGTCCCCATTCCCAACGTCAGTCTGGTGAATCCGCCGTTGGGGATTGTACCGCCGTTGTCGTTCCACGAAGAACTCTTGCCGGACACGGCCAAGATGTCGCTGCCTCAGGCGATGTTGTTTGGACTGTCGCGCTCCAGTACTTCGGCCGAATGCGTTACGGCCCGCGGCAGTTTGGACGTGTTGCGTTACGGCCGAACGCTCAAGGCCCGCCGCCTGGTCGGCGTCCGCGGCGCGGGAGACGCCTTCAACGGACTGTACTACGTCAACACCGTCACTCACGAGATCCAGCGCGGCCGTTATCGGCAGTCGTTCGAACTAAGCCGCAATGGCCTGTACTCCACGGTTTCCAAGGTGCCCGCATGAGCGTTGCGTATCAAGAATCACCGTCGGCCGTGCGCCGCTATTACGGCAAGTATCGCGGCACCGTACTGAACAATATTGACCCCTTGAATAAAGGACGGTTGATGGTGACGGTGCCAGATGTCTTGGGCGCCTTTCCCTCGACGTGGGCTTTGCCCTGCGTGCCTTTGGCCGGAATCAAGAACGGGTTTTACGCCCTGCCGCTGATCGGTTCGGGCGTCTGGATCGAGTTCGAACAAGGCGATCCGGATTTTCCCATTTGGGTCGGCTGCTTCTGGGGCTCCGCCACCGAGACGCCTCCCTTGGCCAAGATCGTTCCACCGGCAGTGCCGGGAATTACGTTGCAGTCGTTTCTGGGCCATGGGTTGGTCATCAGCGATTTGCCGGGTCCCACGGGGGGCATCCTGCTCAAGTGCGCCAGCGGCGCCTCGATCTCCATCAGCGACTTGGGCATCGTACTCGACAACGGCCGCGGGGCTTGCGTGAAGCTGATCGGCGCCACGGTGGACGTCAACAACCAGGCTCTGACCGTCATCTAAACAGAAAGCACAGCGAATGCCTGGTTTCTTGTTGCACCTTGGCGCCAACGTGATCTGCGCCCACGCCGGCACGGCCACGCCCTTGACGGTCAACGCGCGGGTGCTGGTGTCGGGCCAGCCCACGGTGTTGTTTACGGCCCGGCACGGGATTGCCGGTTGCACCATGCCCCCGCCGCCCGGCGGAAACGGGCCGTGCGTGACGGGGCAATGGATTACCTCGGCATTGCGGGTCTCGTCGCAAGGGCAACCGCTGTTGCTGCAGGACAGTCAGGCGATTTGCAGACCCACCGGGACCGGTTTGACGGCGGTAACCACGCAAACTCGAGCGCAGGGAAC
>CAYWTU010000066.1:0-10992 GCA_964461275.1 uncultured Pirellulales bacterium
GGTTGGGCCCAGCCCCGAGCCTGTCTGGACCACGACGGATCGTGACCCACAGGCAGCGGCCCCAATTGCGGGTCGTCCGCGATCGCCTGCCAACGCCGCATCGCCTCGTCGCTGTTACTCGCCGCCATCGTCGCTTCAGCCGCGGCCATTTGCGACTCGAGCCGCGCAGCCGCCGTCGGGGCCGCGTCTTGCGCCAGTTGGTAAGCCGCCAGGGCCGCTTCCCCGTTGCCGCCGTTGGCCAGGTCGGTCGCTTGTCGCATGTGCAGCTCAAACTTCTGCCGGCGAATAATCTGACCGACGAGCGTCGCCTCGAGGCCCGTTTGAGCCGCGGTCCGCGCCTGAGCTTGTTCGAGCAGCTCCAAGGCCTCGTCCGCGTCGCCTAGCGCCGCCTCGCATCGGGCCAGCCGCAAGTACGACAGCGGCGATTCGGGGTGCGCCGTCAGTTCTTCTTGGAGCTTTTCGCGCAGTCGTCCGAACGGGCTGAAGACAACTAACTCGTGCCCCTTAAGACGATTCGCCGTGGTCATCAGCAAGAACTCATCGGCCAGCGCCAAATGGCCGCCGTTGATCCCCTCGAACTGCGCCGTCAAGGGGATGGGGGGCGCGGGCCGCCCTGTGCGCTGATCGAAGACATAGATCTCCTCGCGCGTCGGAAAGAACACTTGATCACCCGCCAGCAGGCCGCGGCCAAACCCGCGCGGGCTGGGGCCGTCGGGCCAGCGATGCACTGCCTCGCCCGTTTCGGCGTCGATCCACCACAGTCGATCACCGCTTGCCAGCAGCCGACCGCCGCCGACGCCCAACAGGTGAATGGCGTCCTCGGCATGGTGCGTTTCCCAAAGCGTCTGCCCGGTGGCGGCGTCCAACGACAAGATCGACGGGCTGTCGCTGGGCGCCACATACAGCCGACCGTGTGCGAATACCGCCGGCGTCAGATCTCGATAGAATTGCGCCGCGGGCCGGCTCAGGTCGCTGTGCGTATTGCGGCGATATTGCGTGATCCAACGAATCCGGCCGTCGTGCGTGTCGAGCGACGCCACCGCTCCCAGGTTCGTGTTGAAGTACAGCGCGTCGCGCTCCAGCGTCAGCAGGTTGTGCGTTACTTCGTCGTGTTGGCCGCGGGCCGGCGTCTCTGCCGCGGACACTTTCTGCGTCCACAGCGTGCGTCCCGTCTCGGCGTCCAGGCAGGTCACGTGCGCCTGTGGGCGAACGTCGGTGCGGCGCATCGCCGCGTACACCCGCTCGTCGTCCGCCACCGGCGTGCCGTCGAAGGCCCAGCCCTCCTCCGCGGGTGACCGGCGCCACAGTTCCTTGCCTTGTTGCTCGAGGTCCAAGCAAACCACGTAGCCGGGAGCGCCGCTCGACAGCGACTCGGTGGCCTGCGACGTCAGTGCCGAGCCCATCCGGGCGTACAGCCGATGGCCGTGCACCGTGAGCGTGTACCGCGGGGCGCCAACGCTGCTGCGGTTGATGATCCGCTGCCGGCCAATCACCCCCTCCACGTCCGAAAAAATCGGATTGCGCCAGGCCGGCTTGCCCGTTTCCAAGTCATAAGCGGCAATGCCCGTCGGGCCGGCCACCAATGCCATCTGCCGATACACCACCGGGTAGTAACTCAGCGGCAGGTCGTTGTCTTCGGCCACCCGCCGCGGGCGAAAACCCAAGTTGCGGGCTACCGAGGCGTCCAGCGCCGGCGGGGCTTCAAGCGTCTGTCGCCATTCCAGACCGCCGATGGCCGCCAACTTGGGCGGCGTCGCTTGTCGCGAAGGATGGCCGGCGAACGTCGTCCACGATGAAGACTGCTTGGGCGCCGGCCACTCGCGGCTGGTTTCGAGCAGGGAGCTTAACACCGGCGCATAGGCCACTTTGCGGCCTGCCAGATGTCCTTCGGCGCCCGGATGCAAGCGATCGAACGCCTCCAGTTCACCGGCCGCCCGTTCGGTCGAACCTTCGAGAATCGAAGTCAGCACCAAACGGGCCCGCACGTCGGTCAGCGACAAATCGGTGTCGGGAATCGCCAGGCGCAGCGTCGGCTGATCGCTGGGCGGCGACGGTACGATGCGCTCCCAGTGCCGTCGGGCGGCGTCGTAGTCGCCCTTCTCCAACGCCAATTCGCCCAACGCAAACAGGGCCTGGTCGGTCCAACTACTGCAGAACAATTCGTCCACGATCTGGCGCAACAGGGCGCCGTCGCGCGATTGAACCGCTTGCCGATGCCACGCTTCGGCTGTCGTGTCGACCCGCTGTCGATACCGCGCCAGCCCGGGCGGACCCATTTGCAGAATCTTGAGGTGACAGTAATCGCGAAGGTTGACCAGCCGCGTAGGCGTCAGGTTGACCACCTTGCCGCCGTGCGATTGCTGGAGCTGGCGGAGCGTGTCGATGGCCTCTTCCCATTGCTGGCCCGCCAGGTATGTCTCAACCTGTTCCAGGTGGGTCCGTACGGCGGAGTCGACCTTGTCGATGTAAACCGTCTCCGATAGTTCCCCGGCGATCGGCCCGAAGAATTGGGCCCAGGCGGGACGGGGAGCAGCCAGGAAAACGACGCCCCCTACGGCAGCGGCCAGCGCCAGGCGGACCAGTTCATTTCGGGCAGCGGCCATGCAGAGTGCCCTGGGGAGGGTGTGCCCAGTTGTCGAGACGAGCGGCGCCCACCGCACGACGACGGCGGCGCAACTTGTTTCGCGCCAGCCGTTTAGTATACGAAAACGCCCCGCTCCGGGAAAGCAGAGAACGGCCGGGAGAGGGGAAACCGCTCGTGTCGCAATTCCTGTTCAACGGGCCAGATAACCCTCGAGAATTCGGCCGATCCAGAAAGCGCACGCCCCGGTCACCATGACCAGCAGCATCTGCCCCAGCCGGATGCTGCCCGTCAGTTCCAACACCATCCCCAGCGGCAAAGCCGCCAAGCCAGCATGTTGCAGCAGTCGGGTTAGGGAGCGCATGGGCGGGAGGGATGATTGAGTGAAGGGCTAGCGCGTGTAAAGATCGGATTCTTGCCCAGGGCTCGGCATGCTGCAAGGCGGGGTGCATCGTACTGAGGATGGCTCATCCGTGCATGACAACTCACCCGGACGGTGAACGGAAGTTGTCGAGCGCCCGACCCTCAGTTAGAACAGTAAGCAGGCGTCGCGGCCGACTTGTGAGGTCGACGCCTGGCGTCGTCCAAAATGTCCTTGGCGGTGGCTCTCTTGGAGTGTGTGATGCGATATCGAGTCTTGCTGGAACAAGATGAAGACGGCCGCTTTGTCGCGGAAGTTCCTTCGCTGCCCGGTTGCATCTCGCAAGGAAGCACCCGAGCTGAGGCCATCGAGCACGTAAAGGAAGCCATTGCTGGCTATCTGGAAAGCTTGGCGGCCCACGGAGAGCCGATTCCTCCGTCGATCTCCGAAGAGGTTGTGGAGGTCGTGCCGTGAGTCGCTTGCCGGTCGTATCCGGTCAAGAAGTTGTCAGGGCCTTGGGTAAAATTGGCTACGACTTTGATCGACAGCGCGGCAAATTTCGCTCTAGCGGAGCGTGCGCTGACGGCGCTTGCGCCTGACGCCAGATGGGAAAGTCTCGTACAATGCCCCCATGCACCGCCGGCTGACCATTCTCTCGCGCTCGCTCCGGCTGCGTTGTCCCGCCTGTGGCCAGGGGCGAATGTTCGCCGGCTGGCTGCGGATGAATCCGCACTGTTCGGCCTGCAATTTCAAGTTCGAGCGTGAGCCCGGCTACTTCCTGGGTTCGATCTACGTCAACTATGGGCTAACCACGCTGGTCACTGGCGTTTGGTACACGGTGGCGGCGTTCGGCTATGGGGTTGATCCCGACTGGCTGATCTGGCCGCTGGCGGCGTTCTGCCTGGCGTTTCCGCTATGGTTCTTCCGTTATGCCCGCAGCTTGTGGCTGGGTATGGATTACTACTTCGATCCCCAGTCGAAGGCGTAACGCCGCCTTTCAACGGGGCTGCTCGGCCGCGTCCAGTAGCGCCCGCTCGGGCAAACGTAAAAACTCCAACAGGTCCGCCGCGTCCTGACGGGTCAGCTTCTGCTCGAACCCCTCGGGCATCAGCGATTTGCCGCCGGCCGAAAGTTCTTCCACATCGTCGCGGGGAACGAAGTCGTCGGCCCCTTCGCCGCGCCGCAACATCACGCCAGCGGCCGACTCGGCCGTCAGCAGCCCGGTCAGCGCCCGCCCGCTGCGCGTCGTCAGCGTGTACGCCAGAAAATCTGGCGAGACCTGTCGACTGGGGTCCAGCAGGTCGACCAGCAGCGCCTCTTTTGGCTTGTGACCGGCGCCGGTCAGGTCGGGCCCCACCTGTCGCCCCAGGCCGAACATCGTGTGGCAGGTCAAGCAATGTTGGTGCAGCAGTGCGGCGCCGCGACGACGATCGCCAGGCAAATTCAGCGCCTGTTGATAGTCGGCCAGGGCCGCATCGCGCGGCGTGGGGGCAGCCGCGGCAAATAGGGTGGAGAACCTTTGGGCGAGCGGCGCGTCGGCATGTTGGCCGAGCGCTTGGCGCTGCGCGAGATCGAACTCCAAGGGGCTAATCAGGCCGCGCTCGAGGGCGTCGGCCATGCGGCTGGCCAGCGGCGGCCAATTCACCGCGGCACCGGCCACCTGTCGCCGCAGGGCCGCCGGCAGGGTGGGCCATTTTTCCAGCAGCGCTTCGGCCGCCAATGCTCCGCCACGTGGCGCGAGCGCCCGCAAGGCGGAATCGGCCAATTCGCTGGGCTCGCGGCCGTCGACCAGCGCCGCCAGCGCCGGCGCGGCGTGCGCGTCGCCGGCCGTGGCCAGCGCCTGCACCAAACGGAGCCGCAACTTCGGAGGACCTTGCGCCAGCCGGCCACGTTCAATCGCCGCGTTCAAGCGGACGGCCAACCGATCCGCCAGGTCGTGCCGCGCATGCTCGATCAAAGATTCACGAATCGTCCGCCCGCGGTCGGCCAGTCCCACGCCCAGTCCGGCCAGCGTCGCCAGCTCCAACTCACTCGGCTCGGCGATTGCCGAGGCCAGCGGAGCTACGACCGGAATCCATTCCACCGGTTCATTCCGGTCGGCCAAGGCGGTCGCCAGATCGAACAGGAGTGTCGTTTCGCGAGAGGTAGGGTCGCGCTGTTGGCCTTGCTTCATGCGCCTCTCGAGGATCGGCGCCGCCGCGTCGCCGGCGCTGGCGCACACGGCCAGGCCGATCCAACCGCCGGGGTCGTTGCCGCCGGCCAACTCGGACAGCGGAATCGTCTTCACGTCACGCGGGGCTGCGGCCCAGGCCCGAGCCAACTGAAACCGCACGCGCGGCTCACGATCGTCGGTCAGTGCGGCCAACGTCTCCTGAATCAACACGGAGTCGGCGACTCGGCCGCCGGCGATTCGCACCGCGTGCTCGCGCACCGCCGGCGACAAGTCGTGCAGCGCCCGCAGCAGGGTCGGCTCGTCCAACCGCCCCGCCGCTTCGAGAGTCCACAGCGCCCGCGCGCGAGCCAGCGCCGCCGGCGGGGCGACGTTTTCATCCTCGTCTGGGGCCTCGTTCACACCGGACAATACGAGTTCCTCTAGCGCTGCGACGGCCGGCTTGTCGGTGCGCTCCAAGAGCAAGCGCTGGATCGCGTCGGCGTGCCAGCCGTCGGCCTGCTGGCCGAGCATCGCGACCAACTCGGCCGGACGCTCGCCGCCGTCGCGCCAGGCGTCGAGCGGTCGCCCGCCCGCCGCCGCGTCGCGGCGGCGAATCCGCCAAATGCGTCCGTACTGCGCCCCCTCCTGCCAGGTGACTTGGTTGCGCCACGCCTCGGGCACGAACTGCGGATGTTCGACCCAGCGGCGATAGAAGTCGGCCACGTACAGGCAGCCGTCGGGTCCGGTCGTGAGAAACACCGGATGAAACCAGGGGTCGGCGGCCGCCAGGAACTCATTCCCCGTTTCGCCGCGCCGCGCGACGTAGGTTGGTCCCTGGGGCGAAAGCGTGCGGCGATGGATCAGGTTCGACAACGACTCGCCCACAAAAGCGTTGCCGCGATAAGCAGGCCCCAGCGCGTCGCCGCGATAGATTGTCAGTCCGCAGAGGGCGTTGTAGTGGGCGGTCGATTCGCGATTGAACGTCTGTGGCTGCGGCGCGCGAGGAAAAACCTCACCAGGGTCATCGGGCGGCGCCGGGTTATGTATGGCGCGCGTCGCCAGCCGGGGCCAGCGCGTCGCCTCGCGCTCATCGAATAGCGCGTGCCGCAGCGGAACTGTGTTCCACGACAGGAACCGATCGCCGTTGTCGCCGCAGGTTTGACCAAACTGGCTTTGTCCCCACACGGCGTCCAATTGGCCGAAGTCGGGCCGAAAGCGGAAGTCGCGGGTACGAATCGAGATCGGTTGGGCCGACGACTCATAGGCCGCGCCGCCAGCCCGGCGAATTTCGCCGTCGCTACGACCGTTGGCCCCGTAGATCCAACCATCGATGCCCCAGGTCAGCCCGTTGGCTCGAAGCTGCTGATTGCCGGTCCCGAAACCGGTGTAGACCACTTGGCGCCTGTCGGCCACGCCGTCGTCGTCGGTGTCTTCCAATAGCCATAGGTCGGGCGCCGCCGTGACCAAAAGTCCGCCGCGGGAGAACAGCAATCCGTTGGGAAAGTTCATGCCGTCGGCAAAGATGGTGCTCTGCTCGTAGTGGCCGTCGCCGTCGCGATCGAGCAAGCGGCGGATTCGGCCGGCGGTAGGGCCGAGCGGATAATCGTTCATCTCCGCCACGTACAGCGCATAGCGCTCGTCCCAGCACATCGCCACGGGACTGGCGACGGCCGGTTCAGCCGCCACAAGTTCGACCGTCAACTCGTCATCGGCCAGTTGAAACGTCGCGCGTTCCGCCGCGGGAGGCAGCGGTCCCGGCGGCTTCGGTTCGTCCCCCAGCGAGGTCTGCAACGCGCCGAGCGCGACCAGCGCTCGGGCGCCACGGCGAATAAAAAGGCGCAGCCCCAACAGCAATTCTTCGGTCCAGCCCATCACTTATCCGCCGCCAATTCTTCCAGCATGGCCACCGTCTCGTCGACGATTCGCTCGCCCGTTCCCGGCTCGGAGTAGCTGTGCAGGCCCATCCAGGTTTGATAGCCCCCCAATTCGTGTCCTTCGCGGTCCGGAAGGTAGCCGATCCAATCGCCGGCAAGTTCGGCGACGTAGGTATCGGGAAAGGGCGAGCGCTGTTTGATGTCCATGCCGAGCTTGGTGAAGTACTCGGCCGGCACGCCGACCAGCGCCACGTCTCCGATCAGCATGACGTGCAAGAACGTGTCGCGCGTTCGGCCTTGTTCGGGCTTCAGCTCCTGCCGCATCTGGCGAAACACCGCGGCGATCGCGTCGGCGTGGTCGGGGGCGCGCTTGCGGCAATAGCCAAGCACTTTGTCGTCTTCGGTCCGCTCGTCAAACGTGCGGACCTTAAACGAAAACAGCCGCCGACGAGCGACAATTCGCTCGACGGGGCGCGGCTGGGCCTGGGCCAGGGCCCGTTTGATCGCCGCACTGAGCCGTTCGATGGCCATGGGAATGGTGACGGCGCCTAGGTTGTGCGTCGACCCCGACGCCCCCTCCAAAAAGCTCACCGTCGCCCCCAATTCTTGTTCCAGTGCCTGAGCCGTGAGCCCGTAAAACGCCGGCGAGCGGACGTTGGGCCTGAGCCCGCCGATGGTGTGCGTCGAGTGGTTGAAGATCAGTCCCACCAGCGTGTCGCTGGAACCTCGAAATGCCAGGACTGGCAGCTCCGGATCGAACGGGCCGGTGGGTCCGACCGCGTCGCTTCGCGGGCCGATCCAAAAGATCGTGTCGTCTGAGAGTTTGAGTCGGCTGTTCTGGCCCACCGTATGTTCCTCGCCCAGATGAAACCATAGCCGGCAATCGTCGGTCATCTGACTACAGGCGTTGGCGACGCTCTGCACAATGCCGTCGGTGACGCTCCGGACAAAGTCCGGTTCGGGGGCGTACCCATGCACCCGCACGGTGCTCGGCGCCCCGTGGGTGTGCGTGGCGTTTACCAGCAAGTGGTCGGGCGGAATGCCGCAGCGGCGCTCGATCTCCGCGGCGGCCTGCTGCACCATGGCGCCCGTGACGAAGAGCACATCGCACGCCACGATGGCGAACCGGCCGTACGGCGGCTTTTCCAACACGACGGCCACGGCCCGCAAGAGCCCCTCTTGCCCCTGGACCGTGCCGCCGCCGATGCCGCCGGCAATGATCATTTGATTGTCCGAAACGAATTCGGCCGTCCCCGTGCCGACGCGTAAGCCGGACGGTTCCGCCGCTTGCGTGTGGCTTGACTGCATCGCGAGCCAGGCTGCCGCGCCAACGATCGCCGCTCGCCGCACTAGTCTGGGAGTCATCGAAACACACCTCACGTCTCGGAATGAATATCTACGGCCACACGGGCGCCCGTTTTTCCGCAAACGCGGCCAGGCCCTCGGCCGCCGCCTCGGTGGTGCGGGCGGCGGCGCTGATCGCCGCCCCGGCCGAAAGCAGCGTCGTCAGGTGTTCGCCGATGTTCTCGTTGAGCATCCGCTTCGTGGCCTGAATGGACTGTGGGGCGCAGCGGGCACACTCGGCCGCCAACTGCGTCGCCCGGGGCCACAATTGTTCGTCCGCCACCAGTTCATGAAACAGGCCCAGGCGCTGCGCCTCGGCCGCGTCAATGGCCCGCGCGGTGGTGAGCAAATAAGCGGCGTAGCCGCCAGAGATGCGAAACGCGAGCAGCGGCGCGACGATACCCGCCGTCAGGCCGCGGAGCGGTTCTGGCAGGCCAAACGTGGCGCCGTGCGCCGCCAGCACGATGTCGCACGCCAGCACCAGCCCCGCCCCGCCCGCCAGCGCCGGTCCGTTCACGGCCGCAATCAACGGTTTGGGAAACAGCAACATCTGCTCGTAGAGCTCCTGAAGTTGCCGCACGTCCTCGGGCCACTGCAACTGGGCTCCCGCGCCGCGCTGCGTTTGGAGCATTTCCTTAAGGTCCATGCCGGCGCAGAAGCTCGTTCCGGCGCCGGTGAGAATCACCGCCCGCACCCGCTTCTCCTGGTGCAGGTCGTCCAGCGCCTGTTTGATCTCGTCCAACAGCTCGCGCGACAGGGCGTTGCGCTGCTGCGGCCGGTTGAGAATGATCGTGCCGGCGTGCTCGTGAACGTGAACGCGAACGACGCTTTGGTTCATGGTGCGACCGCGGAGGAAGAAGCGGGGTTATCGGACAGCAAGCGGGCCACGCCGTCGCGGAGCACTTGTTCGCTGCGCGGACTGACCAGCGAGGCGGTTGGCTCGTAGCCTCCCTCGGCGAACGAATCCGCCGTGCACAGGTAGCCTGGTCCGCCGTCGCCATAGCCCGCCACCGCCACGAACAGGTCGGGGCGCAGCCGCTGCGCCTGCTGCTGGAACGTTACAAACGGCTCGCCCGGCAGATGCAGAATCCGCACGGCGCCCAGGCACAGCGCCGAGATTTCAATGGGCGTTTCGCTCCGGCGTCGAAACGCCAGCGTCAGCGCCCCTTTGAGCCGAACTTGGGCTTGCGACCCCACGGCGGCCAGTTCCCGCTCGCCATCGGCTTGGCTGTAGCCGCCGTCGTCGCGCAGCGGGAAGACCAACTCCGCGGTCCGCATGTGGATGGGGCCGATCGGCTGTGGACGGGCGGCGGCAATCGCCGTCCGCATTCCCGCCGCCAATCGCCCGGTCAACTCGCGGCGGGCGGCAGGCGAGCCGTCGTTGTATTTGCCGGCCGTCACGTCGCCGGCGCAGCCCGTGAAATAAATTTGTGGAATCTGTTCCTCCGCCTCGAGCTGCCGGCGCGCCAGCCCAGGAATGTCGCTGGTGGCCCGGCCGTCGCCGTAATAACTCTGTGGATGCGTAGCGTAGTAGTGCAACCGCACCAGCGGTTTGCCCTGGGACACGAACGAAATGGTGCGCAGCAGCGGGTCGATGTCGCCCTCGGGCGCGGCGTGCAGGGCCGGATCGGTCGTGCTGCTATAGCGCACCAGAATCTTCCCTTCGGGCGTCCGCACCCGCCGCGTGGCTGCTACACGCTCCACCCGGGCTAGGCCGGTGGCCAATTCGTCGCACGGCCGCAAGCTGGCGACGGCCTGGCGTACCACCTGTTCTAGGCTGTGGACAGCGTCGGCGAACCCGGCCAAGCTCATCAGCGGCAACGACTGCGGCGAGGCGTCGAGCAGCGCTTGAGCCGCGGTGTCCACCAGCGGCGCGTTGTGTTGGTGCAGGCACTGAACCGCCACGTGCTGAAGGGGACAGTTTGCCGCGTCGGCCAACGCCTGGCGCATGTGGGTATGAGCCTCGTTGCGGACTTCGCACCAATCGAGCGCGCAGAGCACGAATCGTCGCTCGGCCTGTTCGATCACGATGCCCTTGCCCAGCAAGGGGTCGTCGACCGCCGTCAACGGCTTGATCCACCCGCCGCACAGAGGGCTTCCCAGCGGCGGCGTAATGTCGGCCTGAAACGCGGCCACGCGAGCGGGCGGCGGCTCGGCCGCAGTGGCCGGATTGTCGGTTGCGGCGAGGCAGCACGCCGCGAAAAGCAACCAACGTGGCCCCACGGCACCGAGAAGACAGTTCGTCATGGCAAGTCCGACGGCGTAGCCCGGGTGCGACGGTTTGATGGCGTCGCCGGCCATGATACTCGGCCCGCGGTGCGCCGGCAAAAGCCCGCGACGGAAGGCGCTTCCAAAGTAGGAATTGAACCACGATTCCGCACAAAGCCGCGACCGATGGTCGCGGGTAGACCGGCGAACGGCATTTCATCCCCAGTTGATATAGTGATAGTAACAAGTGACTTAGCTTTGCGCTTGGATGCGTAGACCGCGACTATCCTCGGCGTCCCTCGCCTAAACCTCCCGGGAAACAAGCCATGAAACGCCAACCCCCACCGCCGCTGGATATTCCTTGGATCTGCAAAGCGGTCGACACCGCGAGATCGGGAATTCAGATTTTGGCCGACGGCCGCATCCACTGTTGGATCGAGCACGAAGTGATCCGCGGCATCACGCCGGAAAT
>CAYWTU010000067.1:0-10960 GCA_964461275.1 uncultured Pirellulales bacterium
GTCCGTCGGAGACAAGCTGGCTGAAGTCGTAGTACGGAATGCCATCGGCCGTCCAGCCGTCGGGCGGGTAGACGCTCACCGTGGGATGGGTCAGTCCCGTCACGCCGACCAAGAGCGGCACGTCGAGGTCATAGGTTCCCGTGTTCTGAATCGCCACGTCAGCGTACAAGATATCGGTCTGGGTGTTGAACGACGTGCGGCCGTAAACCGGCCGGAAGCTGGCGCTGACGACGGAAAGTTGGTTGGTGTCGGGCTGGCCGTCGGCCACCTGGTAGCCGGTCAGCGTCGCCTGGTTGGTGGCGGCGCCCGTGGTGTCGATGGCCGAGATGTTCAGCGTCTGTACGCCCGGACCAGCAGTAACGCGACTAAAAAACCGGCCCGCCGCGTCGACCACCTGCGCCGCGCTATCGTTAATCAACACCACCGGCTTGCGGCCATCGGCGGCGACTGCCTGACCGGTGAACAGCACCGTGCTGCCGGCCGGCAGGTTCCGGTTTACCTCGCCGAAGATCGACAGCGCCGGCGGATCAGCAATGCCGACCGGATCGCTGTTCTGGCTGTGGAGGGCGAAGCTGCCATCGGCCGCGTCGCTGCCCGTGGTGTTCGTCAGGCCGGCGTCGTACTGGTAGACCAGCTTGTCGGTCCGGTCGAGGACCCACAGCGTGTCGCCGCCGGCCGGATCGAGGGCCAGGCCCTCGGCCCGCCCGTTCGCGGCATCGAGCGTCCAGCGGCCCAACAGGTCGCCATCGGCCGCGTCGTACACGAACACTTCGTCAGCCGTGCTGGCGTCGCCCACGGACTGCGTGACCCATACCTGGCCATCGCGGACCACCAGGGCCGTGGGTGCGTCGTTGTCCTGGTCCAGGTCCCAGGCCAGGTCGTGAGTCGCGCTGCCGGCCAACAACGTTTCGATGGCCTCGTACTGGCGGACTTCGAGTGTGCCCGCGTCAACGATCCACAGGTCCACTGCGCCCGGCGTACTCGACGGGCTGGCGGCGATCCCCTGCGGATCGCCGAGCGTGGCGTCTTGCCAACTGCCGCGCAAGGTCCCGTCCGGGTTGTAGACGAACACCGCAGCGCTGCCGTCCAGGATCCAGTACGTGTCGCCCAGGACGCTGGCGATGTCGCGGGGCTGGCCGTTGGCATTGGCCAGGCGGGGCATCCGCACCAACTCGTGGTCGTGGTCCGACAGCGGGTCGTCGCCCGTGTACTGAAAGGTCCGGCCCGAGCGGGCGTCGACCGTAAAAAACTTCACGGCCGCGATCTCGGGCAGTTCGTCGCAGGGCAGGCTGACCTGGGTGAGCGTGTCGTCGTCGTTGTTGACCAAGCGGACCTGCAGCGTGGCGACCGTGCCGGGGGCCAAATGCGACAGGCCGATCTGGACGCGAAACCGGCCCGGCGAACCGGCCAGTTCCGTAACTTCGATGCCCAGGCCGCCGGCGTGCGGCCCGCCTTGCGTTACGTTGTAAAAGCTGTTGCGGTCGGCGGCGAACGTCTCGGCCAGCGTCCGGCCCTGTGCGTCGACGAGTGCAATCTCGAAGGCGTCGTTGACGTCGTCCTGATCGGCGTCCTCGTTCGTCTGGTCGGCCGGGTCGAAATACAGGTCCATAAACTCGAACGACAGGACCGACGGCCGGTCGGGGATCGTGAAATCCTGCTCGACGCCTACCAGGAACGAATCGCCTTCGCGGATCACGAGGGCGCCGGCGCCGGCCTCGACCTGTCCGCGATCGGCGTCGCTGCCGCCCGACTCGATGGTCCGCCACTCGTGGTCCGGATCGTCGCAGGGGGCCGTCAGCTCGGGATCGACGAACACGATGTTCGTGTCGATGTTCAGGACCGACGCCGGCGAATGTCGCTCGGCAAAGAAGAAAGCGATCTCGTAGGTCTGGCCCTCCACCAGCCCCAACGGGGCCGCCAAGTCGTCGAGTTCGACCGCGGCCGTGAGCGGCCGATGCAAGCCGCCCAAATCCAGGTCCTCGACCAACTGGCCGTTGATAAAGACCCACAGGTCGTCGTCGCTCTCGGCGGTGAGGGTCAGGTCGTCGCGATATACGAAGTGGGCCCGGGCCTCGTAGGTGAAGTGAAAGTTGTGATTGCGGCCTTCGTTGCCGAAGAGTTGGCCGTCGAGCGGGAAGAACCCCACGTTGTGCGAGTAGTACTGCCCCGAACCGGCCTCGCGCTCCTGGAACACCAGCGTGTAGTCCTGGCCCTGGTTGACGCCCGGCACGTCGTCGAACCACTCGTCGAACGTCGCAGCGCTGGTGATCCCGCCGGCGTTGTTTTGGCTGACGAACACCGGGTCGAAGTCGGTTGGGCCCAGCAAAACATCGTCGACCAGCCCGGTCGTGGGAAGGTTGATGTCGTAGCCGGTCAGGTCGCGCTCGAAATCCGGGTGGGCCGAGTGCTCGACCGTGGTCGTCGTGGCGAAATCCCGCAGCCGTCCCTTGAGATAGGTCAGCGGCGAGGTGATCGTGACGGTGTGCTGGTACAGGGAACTGGAAACATTGCAGGCGTCGGTGGCGATTAGGCCGATGTGGTACGTGCCGCCGCCGAGCCACTCGTGCGTGACCTTCGTGCCGCTGGGCCCGACAATCGTTTCGTCGAGCGTGCCGTTGCCGTCCCAGTCGATGCCGAACGAGAACTCCTCGGCCGGATTGGCGAGGCCCGGGTGGCTGGCAAACAGCGTGAACTCGAGGTCCTGGCCCCGTTGTCCGCCCGAGGGACCGACGATCGAAGCGGTCAGCGACTCGCCGCATTGGGCGTTGAACAGGATGTTCGTCTTCAGGTGCAGTTCGGCCCGATGGGTGTGCCGATCGGCGTAGAACAGGTCGAACGTGTGCTCGCCCGGCCCGACGCCCAGGTCGACCAGCCGGATCGTCTGGTAGCTGACCGGATGCACGCCCCCGTTGTCGACGACCAACTGGCCGTCGATGTAGATCCACAGGTCGTCGTCCGAACCGAACGTGAACCACTGATTCGTGTCGAACGTGAATGTGCCGTGGGCCTCGAGCGTGAAATGTTGGTTGAACGGATTGCCTTCGTTGCCAAACGGCTGGCTGTTGGTTGGGAAGGGCGTTTGGCCTTCGTCCACGCGATCGTCGAGCGGGAAGTAGTGCGGGGCCGAGAACTCGTACACGCCGCGGGCCGACTCGGCCAACACGAGCGAGTACGGCAGGCCGACGTTGACGCCCGCGTAATCGGTGTACCACTGGCTGAAGCTGACCGCGCTCTCGATGCCGCCTTGCTGATAGGGGTTGCCGCCCGAGAGGGCAAACTGCGGCTTATAGGGATGGGCGTTGGTCGGGGGCGCCAGTTCGGGAGTGACCAGCCCCTGCCGCCTGGCCGAGATCGGCTCGAATTCGAAATCGGTGTGCTTCACGTAAGCGGGACGCGGATCGGCGAGCGACGGCGTATGACCGGCGGCGCTGAAGTCGCGGAGCCGGCCCGCCAGGGCCGCCTGTCCGGCCACGATTCGTAGACTGGCTTCTCCCAGTTCGCTCGTCTGGCCGTAAAAACTTTCCGCAACGACGGTTGGCCGGTAGTTGCCGGGCGTCGTGTAGACGTGCTCGAGCGTGAACGGCTCTAGGTTGCGATCCACGGTGGTCGTCGTACCGTCGCCCCAGTCGATCGTGTAGGTCAGGGCCTGGTCGGGGTTGGGCGGGACCGGCAGATAGGGCGTGTGCCAGGGGGGCGTCCCGACCTCGAACAGCATCGTCTGACCGACGGCGCCGATCGGTTGGGGACCGATGTACGCCTGGAACTTGACGTTCACGTGGACCTGAAACGGCGCCTCGACGTATTGGCCGCGGGAGTTGGTGGCCCGCACCACCACTTCGGCCACGCCAGTCAACAGATTGGAATAGCGCAGCGTCAGCTTGCCGGCGACGATTTCGGCCGACGCAACCAGTTCGGCCCCGGCCGGGTTGGCGTAGCGGACCGTGTAGGTCAACTGGGCGTCGGGCTCGATCGAATCGTCGAAGCGGGGATACAAATCGAGCGTGGTCGACTGGGTGGGGACAAACGCATAGACATCCGGGATGCCGGTGGTGGTGATCGAGCCTTGGCCGTCAACGTCGGCCAACAGGACGTAATCTCCGCCGGTGGCCGACTCGGCCGCCACGCCGATCGTGTAGACGCCGGCTGTAGGCGCCGAGAACGTCAGGGCCGCGTTCTTCTGGTCCGCTGCGCCGCCCAGATTCTCGTAAAGCGTCGGATCGGCCAGTGGATTGCTGCCCGGGGCCCAGACCTGCAGCTTGGGATCGAGCAGGTTGCGGGCCGATGAAGTCGTCGTGTCGGGAATCTGATCGAGCGGCGTCTGCGTGGACAGCTTGACGGTCTGGCCCGCGGTAAGCGTCACGTGGTAGAAATCGCCAGCGCCGCTCTCCAACAAACCTGCGGCCCCCGAAAAACCGTCGAGCGACCGCACGGGATGCGGGCCGATCTGCGGCAACACGGCCAACTGCTTGGTGACCAGCACGCTGTAGCGGCCGTCGCGGGACGAACCGACCTTGAGCGTGTAGCGGCCGCCCTGCTGGGGACTGGTGGGCGCGGGGCTGGGGACTTCAAAGCCGAGAATCGAGAGATCGAAGTTGGCCGCGATCGAGGCCGGGTCTTGCGGGTCGACGTTGGGGCTGGCGGTGGCGACCAGCGCGCCGGTCGGATCGTACAATTCAACGTCGGCGTGGCCGAAGTTCGTCTCGTCCACGGCGCGGACCGTGATGTCCAGTTTCTCGCCCGCGTAGGGAGACAGGTCGAGCGTGAACGACTGCTCGTCGGGCGAGCCGTCGAGCACAAACAGGCCATGCCGCACGTCGGTTGTGAGAAAAACGCCGTCTTCCTGCGGGCCGATGCCGAACATGCCCGACAAGAACGCCACGTCGAGCTCCGGCGGCAGGTCGCCCCAACCGGAGATGTACGCAGGCTGCGACGGGTCGGTGATGTCGAACGCCAAGACGCCCGCCTCGAACCAGGTGACGAACAGTTTTACCGTGTTTTCGGTTGGATCCTCGACCACGAGCGGAATGCCGGCCCCCAAGGCGTTCAGCCCAAAATCGGCAGCGTTGAACGTCTCGATGACGACCGGGTTTTCGAGATCCGCAATGTCCCAGATCGCAACCTGCGACTGGCTGGTCGAGGCGCCCGCGTCGAGCGTCAATTGGGTTACGACCAGATGGTCGCCGTCCGGCGTCGGCACGGCGTGCGCACTGAATAGGCCCGTGTCGAGGTGGGCCAGCGGCGTGACCGGATGGCCGGCCTGGCCGATCTGGCTGATGTCGTAGATGTCGGTGAACCCGGTCCAGCCGGCGGCCGGATTGTTCTGGTCGACTAATCCGGCTAACGCGGAGAGGTACAAGCGGCCGTTCTCGACGTGCAGGCCCGAGAGGGCCGAGGTGGCGCCCGTGTCGATCGACTGCACCAGCTCCAGGCTCTGGGCGTCGTAGACCAGAACGTGCGAAGTGGGGCTGAGCACCGGGTCGTCGAAGCTGACGACGTACAGATAGTCGCCGTCCGTGGCCAGACTGTAGACGCTGGAAAACGCCCGGCTCGCTCCGTACGGCACCGGCTGACCGCCTTCATAGCGTTCCACCGCGTCGGGATGGATGCGCCCGGCCAGGCGGGGATGCGTGGGCGTGGCGTCGTCGGCGGGGTCTTGCGGGTCGCCTGCGTCGGCCAGCTCGACCACGTACACGCCGCCCCCGTCGACGCTCCCCACAAACGCCCGACTGCCGACCGTCACCAGCGGCAGCGTCGTGTTGCCCGAGAGGTCCTGCCAGGTGTAGTCGCCGCTCGGCGGCTCGTCGAACAGCACCGGAATATCGAACGAGTTGGGCGTGACGCTCACCAGACGGAACTCGCCGCCGTAGCGGCCGGCGCCGCTCAACCGCACGGTTTGGCCCGCGTGAAGGCCGTGAGGCGCCGTGGTGGTGATGCGGGTCGTCTCTGGAATCAGGCCGTCGCCGCCGGAGGGCGTCGGTTCGATCGATTCGATCGGCTGCTCGGGACCCGCCTGGCGGAAATTGCTGACCAGTTGCGGCTCGTGTGGATCCGAAATATCCAGAATGTCCAGGCCGCCGTCGGACATCGGCCGGGTGATCAGGGCCAGGCGCTGCTCTTGGCTGTCCACCGTGACGGTGAGCGCCTGCACCGTGCCGTGCGTGGCGTTGGCCAGGCGAGGCACGTACTGCCAGGTCGCCAGGTCCAACACGCCCGCGCTGACAAACGGCGCATCGATATCGAAGTGGCCGGCCTGGGCGTTGGAAATGCGGTACTCGCCTTCGTAGCCGCCGACCGCCGTCAGACCGAACAGCCCCCGAATCACCACGTGGTCTCCTTCCACCAGCCCGGTCGCTTGTTGGTTGGTGAACACCCGCGTCCTGTGTCGCTGGAGCGGATCGCCCGCGATCACGACCCCCGAATCGCCAAACGTGTCGACCACGCCCCACGACGAGATGAGCGTGCCGTTGGACGCGTTCCAGCTTCCCAGCCGGCGCAGCGCCTCGGCGTCTCCCACGCCGGCGTACCGGACCGCGGGGCCGCCGAACGCCAGCGTCGAGGTTTCCAAGAGCACGGTCTGTTCGTTGGCCGCGTGATAGGGCGAAACCACGGCGTTGCGAAACGCCGTCAGCCGAAAACCGCCGGTCGACTCGTGCCCGCCGTGGAGCCGGACCGTGTAGCGGCCGGTGACCGGCAACTGCACGCTGCTGAGCGTGGCGGTCTGGCCTACCTCGGCCTTGGCGAACCGGATCAGTTGCCCATCGGGGCCGAACAGTTGCACCTGGGGGGCCAACGTCGGCTCCAGGCCGGTCGGCTGGACGGTGAGCGTGAGCCGCTCGAGCGCCTGGGCGTCGAAGTAGTATTCGTGCGACCGCGTGTGGTCGCGGACCGTCTTTAGAACGTCGTCGGCCTGGAGCACCAAACCGCCCGGCGTACCCTGCCGCGAGAACACCAGTTCCTGCGGCGCCGTGACTTCGTGGACCGTGATGGGAATGAACTGGCTGGTGACGTTCAGGAACGGTTCGTCGTACGGACTGGGAAACGCCAGATCGCTGGCCACGACCCGCAATCCGGCCGGGCCCACGTAGCCCGGCTGGGCGGTGAAGACGGCCGTTGCCAGGGCCTGGTTGACCAGCCCGAGTTCCCCTTCCAAGATCACGCTGGAGTCGGCCAGGCCGGCCTCGCCGTGGCTGATTTCCAAGCCGGGTTGCGATTCGAAGTCGAGCGTGACGCTGCCGTGGTCGGCGAACAGGCCCACCGCGATTACGCCTTCCG
The DNA here is from genome assembly GCA_964461275.1 of uncultured Pirellulales bacterium. GTDB lineage: Bacteria > Planctomycetota > Planctomycetia > Pirellulales > CAYNRE01 > CAYWTU01. The sequence continues at coordinate 7,273 of CAYWTU010000067.1, forward strand.
GCAGGTCGTTGTCGGCAACCACAATCCGCCGATCGCCGGCCGCGCCCTCGATGAACTGCAACGCACCGTCTTCGTTCATCTCCAGCGGACCCGGGACGGTCAGATTGGGCGAACGGTTGGTGTTGGGGCCTTCCAGTCCCAGAACTTGGACCGTGTAGTTCTGGCCCCCTTGGCCGCTGGCCCCCTGATCGTGCGCGTCGAGCAGCACCCAGGCGAAGCCGTCGTAGTCTTCCTGGGGCGAGAACGTCACACCGCCCGGGCTCGACAGCGTTTGGTTGATCTCGCGCTGGCTGCCTACGAGCATCACCAGATGGCCGCCCAGGTCGAACACCTGTCCCTCCCGCAGCCCGCCCGGGACGCTGGTCGAGACGGCAAGTTCTCCCCAACCCGAGAACATCCGCACGACCAGTTGCGAGTCGCCGGCGTCCGGGTCATTCAGGCTCAAGCCGGTCAGCGGGCGCGGCGTATTGGTGTCGAACGGCAGCCGTCGATCGGCAATGGAAATCGTCGGCGGCTCGTTGAGGTGGTCGACGCCGATGGTCACCCTGTCGCTCGTCGTCTGGGGGCCTAAAGCGTGGTCGTAGTCGGTCGTGGTAATCTCGACCGTGGCCAGGCCGCTGTATCCCCGATCGGGAAAATACCTCAAGCCCTCCAGGGCCTGGTTCAGGACCGGCAGCGTGGCCCGCATCTCGATGTGGTCTTGGCCCGACGTGGCGCCCGAGAGCGTTTCTACTTCGAGGATGTTTTCGAACGGGCCGGTGCTGAGCGTGCCGTGGGTGACGGCGATGCGCATGACCAGCTTGTGCGGCCCTTCTCCGACCGGCGGCACATATTCGTTGGGTTCCACCAGTCGCAACGGATTGCCGGTCGCCTGACTGAACGTCAGGTCGTCATTGAGCGGCGTCCGCTGGCCCAAGGGAACGATGTGCGTGGGACGATCGGTGACCTCGATCCGGGCCAACCGGAACCGCTGCCGCTCGGTCTGACCGTTCTCGTGCTGTTGATCGTTGATGGACATCACCAACAGGTCGCCGCCCCGATAGTCATCCGCCGGGTCCGTGTTCGGTCCACCGCCGATCGGCGGCGATCCCAGGTCGGGCGCATACACCAGGCCGCCGGCGGCCGCCAGCGTCGTGTTGATGGCGTCGAGCGTGGCCGTCACGGACAACGTCGCAGTGCCATTGTTTTGAACGTCTTCAGGGGCCAGTCCGCCCTCAACGTTGGCCAGCAGCGTCAGGGTTCCGTGCTGGACCATCAGCGTCAACGACACCTCACCTGCGCCGACGTCGCTGTCCAGGACGCTGATGTCGCTCAGGGAGATCGGGGCGCCGGGCGCCGTAACAAACAACGCGGGCGCTAGGCCGATGTTCGGCGGCCGATTGAGATGCACCACGTCGATCGGCAGTTGGCCGTTCCAAGAGATCGTCGGCGCGGCGACTTCATGGGCTTCAATCGCTAGCGGCGCGCTGCCGGCGAAATTGCGGTTGGGGTGAAAGACAAACCCGTCCAACGCCGCGCTCAGCGCGGCCGCGGAGCCGACCAGCGTCAGGCTGGCGGAGTTCTGCCCCGTGACACTCGTCAAGCCGGCCGTGCTGGGCACGCTAACGCGGCCGTGGTCGGTCGAAAGCGTGATCGAGATTTCGGCCAGCGGGTGCTCGGTGTCGACCACCTCGATGCGGTTGCCGTTCAGCGCCCAGAACACCAGGTCGGTGTCGCTGGTCGATTGGTTCGGCGGCAGGGAAACGGCCAAGCCGTCGACCACATAAAACCGCACCTGGCCGCTGTTCCACTGCGGCCCGCCATTGCCCGTGTTCCCATAATCGTGAACGGTCAGTTGCACGTCGTCCGGGCCGGTGTAGCCGGCCGTGGGCAGATACTCCAGGCCGCCCGCCCCCAGCGTGGCGTTGAGTTGGGCCAGCGTGGCCGTGACGGCGAAACTGGGGCCTCCGTGCCAATTCAATTGCTGCTCGGTGATCCCACCCGGGACGTTGGTGTCGACCGTCAGCGTGCCGTGCTCGACCCAGGCCTGCAGCCAGATCGGGCCGTCTCCGGCATCGTCGTCCGTGAGCGTAATCACCGGCAGCGCCGCGCCGGTCGTGCGCACGCCCAACAATTCGTCCGGCGTCTCGATCTGCGGCGTGTGATTGATTGTGAAGACGCCCAGGTTTACGGTGGCCTCGTCCAGCAGATCGTCCTGGTTGTCGTAGAGCTCCAGCGTCAGTTCGTCGCGGCCGTAAAAACCGCTCGTGGGCGTGTATTCGAGGCTGTTGAGCCAGCCGTTGATCTCGGCCAGGTCGCCGGCGAACGTCATCGCGGCTTGGCCGTTGCCGCCCGTCAGGAACGTGGGCGGGTCCTGCGTGTCGAGCTCGAGCGTGCCGTGATCGACCGACAGGCTTACCTTCAAGTCGGGAAACTGACCGGCCGGATCGATCGCCAGAATCTGGTTGCCCGTCTGCCAGGAGAAGGCGACGGTCTGATTGAAGCCGGTGAACTGATTGACCGGCGCGCTGACTACCGGCTGCTGGACCACCCGCAATTCGACGAACTGGCCGTCCGTGTTGCCGTAGGGCCCTGTCGTCGTGCCCGTATTGCCCCGATCGTCGGCGCTGAACCACACCAGGTCCCTGCCGCTATAGCCCGAAGGGCTCTCGTAGATCACGCCGTTGGGATCGGCTAGCGTCGTGTTGATCGCCGCCAACGGGGCCAGGATTGTCACACTGGCCGATTCATTGCCATTAACTTGTTCAGGCCCCACACCGCCCACTACGTCGTCCTTGACCGTCACCTGTCCGTGCCGGCTCCAGACGGTGAGCGAGAACAGGGCCTCGCCGGCGTCGGCGTCCGTGATCGATACGCCGGTGATCGAGTGGGGCGTTTCGGGCAGCGCCACGACCGGCCGCGTGGGCGCCACAACTTGCGGCCGGTCGTTGGCGTGGTTGATACCGATGTTCAAAAAATCGCTGACCGGATCGGTGCTCGCGTTGTTCAAGTCGTCGGCCGTGACCGTCAACGTGCCGACGCCGCTGTAGCCCGACGCGGCCGTAAAGAACATGCCGTCCAGCGCCGCGCCGATGTCGTCCTCGGCCCCGCTGAACGTCATCGTCGCGTCGGCCGTTCCGTCGCCCACGGAGAACGTCAGGCCGCTGGCCGGAAAGAGCGTCAGCGTGCCGTGCGTGGCGGCCAGCGTGACCTCCAGCGTCTGGTTTCCGGCGTCGGAGTCGCTGACCGTGATCGGATTGTTGTACGCCTCGGCAAACACCAGGTTCGGCGGCTGGAGGTTGTTGCCCGGCCAGCCGACGGCCTGAGGGCCCGGCAGCTCGACGTTGATGCTCAGCATCTGTCGCTCTTCCAAAGGCTGGAAGAGGGCGGAGCGAGATTTGATCAACCCAATTCGGGCTGAACGACGGCGACGCGCAAGGCGCGGGCGCTTGCCGAACATGGCGAGAGACTCCGAGGTGTGCTGCCGGATGAAAGTCGAACACCGCACCGCGGAATGAGCCCGCGGGCGTCCTCAGCAACTGCGCCTCTTCCACTGTTCAAAACGCAGTGGCACACCGGAGCGACAGAGAGTTCCGAGTCCCTTCGCCCCACCACTAATCGCGGATTCTCGGACTGCCGCCGGCCGATTGCAAGAAAAATCCGCGCCGATTTCCAAAGTTTTACGAAATCGGATAGAGCCCGCCGCGTG
>CAYWTU010000068.1:0-10959 GCA_964461275.1 uncultured Pirellulales bacterium
GCCAGAATGTGGGGAACAACGACCGCGCCGCCCGCTTGCCGGGTCGTCTATTCGGCCGCGAAGGTGTCGGGATAGACCACCAACTCCACGCGGCGGTTGCGTTCCTTGCCGGCGGCGCTGGCGTTGGAGACCACGGGGTGATTCTGCCCGTGGCCGACGACGAACAATTGATTGGCCTTCAGGCCACTGCGGCCCACCAGGTGGTCGTAGACCGCCATCGCTCGGCCGGTCGAAAGTTGGTGATTGTTCGACCAGCCGCTGGTCTGGATCGGGTCGTTGTCGGTGTGCCCTTCCACGCCCACGACTTGGCGCGGATAGACCCGCAAGATTTCCGCCGCCACGCGATCGACCAGCGGGCCGGCGTCGGCGAGCAAGCGGGCGCTGCCCGGCGCGAACAAGCGATTGCCGGGCAGTTCGATTCTCAAGACGTCGCCGTCCTTGCGGACCTCGACGCCGGGAATGCTCAGCGTCTCCGCCGTGCGGTTTAAGCTGCTGTTGGCCGAGATGCTGGCGCCCGACCGTTTGCGCAACGAGGCGGCCAGGGCATTGGTGTGTTCGCTGGTGCGGCTGTACTCGTCGCGGAGCTTGGCGAGTTGACCGGTCGTGTCGCCCAGTTGTTCGCGAAGCGCAACAACCTGATCGCCGAGCAGACGGTTCTGTTGCTGTGACTGCGCCAAGAGCGTGGACAACTCCTGGTTGTCCTCGTCCAGCGTGCTGGCCCGCGTGGTGAGTTCCTGATTCTGTCGCGCGAGCTGGGCCCCCTGCTGCTGCAACTGGCTGAGCTGCCCTTGGGCCGTGCCGGGCATGTTCTTGCAACCGGAAACTGCCAATGCCGCCAGCGCGCAGAGGAGGGCCCCGGCGGAGTGCGTCCGAGGGAAGCGGCGGCGAAGCGGCGCTACATCGTGTCCGCGCATGGGCAGCCCGACAGCGGAAAATGGCCTTCGGTGGGCCGGCCTCCTGCCAACCTCATATCGCCCGAAAGCCGCGGGATAGTAGCGATTTCTGGCGGGATCGGACAAGGGCAAGGACTTTGGCCCAACGACATTCGAGCCTGCTGGGGTCGCGTCTTTCCCAATTGCCCCAGGTTGTCGCCGGTTTGGTAAATTGAGTGTTTTGCCTGCCCGGACGTCGCCTACCGCGGTGTGGATTCTTCGCGCTTGCAAGGACTCGTGTTCACGCCGAGCCAATGGGCGCCTGGTCACTGTACCGCTTCAGGGCGGCGGCGATTTCGACCCGGACCTCGTCGTCGCGCTCCACCTCGAATTGCTGCGCCAGCTCGCGCCGCGGCGCATCGCCCGAAAGCTGCCCCAACGCCCAGGCGCAGGCCGCTCGCACCACCGGCTCGGCGTCAGCCAGGCCGCGGGCCAGTGCCGCGACGGCGCTGGCGTCGCGCTGATTGCCCAGCACCAACGCGGCGCTGCGCAACAGCCCCCTGCGCCTTGGACGCCACAGTGGCGTATGGCGAAATCGGGCTCGAAACGCCGCTTCGTCCAGATGAAACAGCTCCGCAAGCGGCAGCGGATTGTTCGATGGGTGGGGCTGGAACGCCGGTTCATCGGTTTGCGTGGCGCGATGATTCCAGGGGCACACGTCTTGGCAGACGTCGCAGCCAAACACCCAGTCGCCAATGCCGGAGCGCAGTTCGCCGGACACGTGGTCGCGCAGCTCGATCGTCAGATAACTGATGCAGCGTCGCGCGTCGAGAACATACGGCGCCACGAAGGCGTGCGTCGGGCAGGCGTCCAGGCAGGCGGTGCACGTGCCGCAGTGGTCGGCTTCAAAAGGGGCATCGGGCTCAAGCTGGGCGTCGGTGAGCAGCGCGGCAAGGAAAAACCAACTTCCCAGATCCCGATCGAGCAGCAAGGTGTTTTTGCCAATCCAACCCAGCCCTGCCAGTTGGGCCCATTCGCGCTCCAACAGCGGCGCCGTATCGACCACGCCGCGCCCATGAGCTCCGGGCGCCAGCCGCGCGAGTTCGGCCAACAGCGCCTTGAGCCGATCGTGGACTACGTCGTGATAATCTTCGCCCCAGGCATAGCGAGCGATCCGCCCCTGGCCCGGCTTGGGCGGCGCCGGCTGTTCCGTGCGATACGGCGTCGCCAGAACCAGCAAACTACGGACGTCGGTCAACACGTGTTGGGGATGTCGATACGCATCGCGGCGATTGGCCAGGTATCGCATCTGACCGGCGTAACCGGCGTCGATCCAAGCGCATAGGCTCTCCCAGCGCGGCGCGGAGCCGGCCAGCGCCACGCCACTGCGAACGAAACCCAACTGGTGGGCCTTTTGTTTCAGGGCCGCGGTCAACTCGGCGGCGGAGTTAGAACCAGCCATAGCGCAGCCAGGGTTGTACGCGATGGGCACGATATGCGCAGGGCCGCGAGTCTACCACAAGTTGTCACGGCAGTTTGCGTTTTCGGAGGCGGTGGTTCAGAATGACTTACTGGGTGAATCGAGCCATTGAATCACGAGAATCAGGCGGCGAGACGAAATGCGACGGCAACCTTGGCAAACCACACGACTGGGTTTCATGGCGCTATGTCTCTCGTCGCTGTTCAGCGGCTGCGGGCCCAAGGTGAGCGAGGCCGAATTGGGCGAGATTGTTCACGAAGTATCTCGCCTACCCGGCTTCGGCAAGCCGTATGCCATGCCCCGGTTGGAGAGCGTCCAGCGCGATACGCCTGGCGCCGATGGCGGGGCACTGGAGAGCGTGCGTCGAAGCATGGAGGCCAGGGCCCTGATCAACAGCGCTCCCAAAACGAACGCATCGCAGGCGCCTGAAGGCGAGAAACCGGCCGAGGCGTCCCCTTCACCCGCACCGGCTCCGGCCGACGCTCCACCGACGGAATCGTCCACTCCCGAGGCGTCGGCGGCGCCCCCGGCCGACGCGCCGGGCGGCCCCTAGCCGACCGCTCATCGCCGTCGCTGGGTAGTTTTTTCGGCTAAACCGGCCGCTGTCGGCGCCGCGGACCGGCCGAAATAGGTGCTTCAAGCGGGTTTCTTACGGCCTAGCGCTTGCTGCCGAGTTTGGTCCAATTACGCTGGATGGGTAGAGACCCACTTTCCCGCAGGACCTCTTGCCATGACCTCGCTCTTCACTCCCAGCCAACTCCGGCTGATTCGACTGGCCTTCTGGGCCGTCTTGGCCGCCACGCTTGCCCACACCGCTTCGGCCCAGGATTGCTATGGCCAACCCGGTTACGGCTGGCCGTATTTGGGCTCCGCGCTGAGCCCCAACTCGCTTGACTATATCCCCTACTTCGCCGCGCACCCGCCGGTCTATTACAGCGCGCCGGTACCTCGTTCCTATGGCTACAGCCCGTATGCCTATCCGCCCGGCACCCGAACGCCGGAAATTCAGGTTGTGCAACCTCAGGTGATGATCAATCCATTCGTGCCGCGCAAGGGGACAACCGAACCGGCGGAAGAGGTCAAAACGGCGGTGCGTCAGCCGAAGCGGATCACGAATCATTTCGTGAAATCGAACCCCGACGCCTAACGGCGCCGTCGGTCAACCCATCTTGACTCCTGCTGGGAAGGTGCCCTAGAAGGCAGCCTTCCCAGTTTCGTTTTGGGGGCGACGTGCGCCCCTACTTACTCGGCCCTGGTCAGGAGGACCGTGCCATGCCGATCGAGTCCGCTGATCGCTTGACCGTCAACCAATATGCCTTGCTAGCGGCGTTCGCCGTGGCATTGTTCGGAGTGTCTCTGGTGGGCGGCCGACCGCTGTCGCGGCACGAGGCGGTGTTGCCCGAGACGGCCCGCGAGATGCTAGCCGACGGCGACTGGGTTGTGCCCAAGAACGGGGGACGGCCGTGGCTGGAGAGCCCGCCATTGCCGCAGTGGATTACCGTCTTTGTCGCGGCGCCGTTCGGCCGGTGCGACGAGGTCTGGATTGTGCGCATTGCGCCGATGTTGGTTGGCGTGGGGGTGGTGTGCCTGACGGGCTGGATGACGAGCGTTTGGTTTGGCTCGACCATGGGCCTGTTGGCGGGACTGGTGACAGCCACGATTCAAGAAATCGCCCGTTACGCCTGGCTGGCCGAGGACGAGATTTTTCTCTGCGGCCTGGTGGCGCTGACGATGGCGCTGTTTGTGCGCAATGAATTCGCCGTCGAGCGTGAGCAACCGGCCCAGTCCGGATTCCTAGGCCGGCGCCCCTGGGGCGTGTGGGCGTTTTTTCTGGCCTTGGGGGCGACCAATCTAGCCAAGGGAGTGCTGTTTGGCATGGTCCTATCGGCCGCGCCGATCGCCGCGTTCCTGTTTTGGAACAAAGATCTCACGCGGGTCCGGCGGTACGTGTGGCTATGGGGTTGGCTGACCACAGTGGCGGTCGGCCTGGCATGGCCGCTGGCGGTCTACCAACGCTTTCCTGACGTTACCGAGGTCTGGTTCTTCGATCAGATGGGGCGCGTCGGGGGCCAGTACGAGGCGATTTCGCGGCCGCTATGGTATTACCTGCTCAAGCTTCCCGAAGTGCTCGCACCCTGGAGCGTCTTGGCCTTGATCGGCCTGGGCCTATCGCGACAGGCGGCGTTGTTCGGGCGTTACTCGCCACAGCGATTTCTGTGGTGCTGGGCGATCTTGCCGATCGTGATTCTGTCGATTCCGCACGGCAAACATCACCACTACTTGCTGCACTTCTTAGCGCCCTGGGGCGTGTTGGCGGCGACGGCGCTGGTTTGGCTGCGCGGCCGGCTGTTGGCTTGGCGCCATCGACCGCGCGTGCCGGCGTTCACATTTGCGTTGATCGGGTTGCCGGCGGCCGCAGGGCTGGCGGTGTGGGGCGGCAAGCTTCCGGGACCGGCCTGGATCGCCTTGTCGCTGTGTCCGCTGACGGCGGTGGCGGCGGCGATTGTGCCTTGGGGCGTACTGCACCGTCGGGGCGTGGTTGCCGCCGGCATGTTGTTCGGAACGCTCCTGGCGAGTTATTGGTTTGGACACATCTTCGCCGGCAAGTACGCGGACAAGTACCGGTTTGACGCGGCGTTTTTTCAGCGCGTGCCGAACCACGTGCCGGCCGAGGCGCCGGTGTTGGTGGACGGCAGCATGGGCCAGCTCGACGCCTTCCATCCCCTGTTCTATCTTCGCGGCCAAGGGGTGGCGCTGCACAATCTGTCGTTCCTGTTGGACCAGCGCTGGTCGGGGGACGACGCCTACGTGCTCACCTATCAGAGCAATCGCGATAAACTCGCGCGGTATGGCGTCATCGAGCCACTGGCGTCGAGCGAGCGAAGCTGGCGTGACGGGGTCACGAACGACCCCATTACGCTGTACCGCCTGCGGTTCGCTCCCAACCTGGTCCGATTCCCAGGCGCCGTGCGGATTTCGCCGATGCAGGCCATGCGTTACGCCAAGGGGCCGTACTTGGGCGTGGTGCGATAGACGTGCGAAGCGGCGCTAACCGGCCGAGCGCCAGGCGTGTAAGAACCGCAGCCCGCGGCGGTAAAGGTGCCAGCCCATCGGCGCCAGCCGGGGTTGGAAATTGACCATGGCGGTCATGCCGTCGTACAGGGGCGCCGTTTCGGTGTCGTCCAGCGACAACGTGATTTCAAAGTACGGTTCGGCCGCTTGCATCGACCCGGGTTGGACCGCAATGTTGCCGCCCCCCAGTTGCGTCACGGCCGCCGAGGCGATTTTTCGCGAGCCGACGACGGCCACGCGTGTGATCTGCGCGGCGTAGGGCCTGTCGGGCTGGCCCAGCAGGCGAACTTCAAGCTGTTCACCCACCTGGGGATTGGCCATGGTCAACGCGTCCGCCGTGGCGTTGGCCCGCATGACCCACGGGCCATGGCTGATCCGCCCCAGGGAGTCTCCCTTGCGAACGAAGCGTCCGGCGTCGCGTGCGGCGTCCAGCGCGACTACTTCTCCGTCCGCGGCGCTGACCACGCGCAGTGAGGCGGCCTCCGCCTGCAACCGGACCAGCTCGCGCTCGGCCTGCTGCCGCAGGGCCTCGGATGACTGCGCCGCGGCGGCGTCCACGACAAGTTGGTTTTGCACGCGCGCCGCCAGACGGCGCACCTCCGCCTGTTTTTGGGCGATCATCGCTTGCATCTGTGGATTGTCCAACTGGCAGACTTCCGCCCCCGGCAGCACGCGTTGGCCTGCTTTGACCGCGGTCTGACGAATGAATCCGGCGGCGGCCGCTCGGACGACATGATTGTCTTGTCGCGTAACGACGCCCACGGCCTGCATGCGGCCCGGCATCGGCACGGCAAAGATCAACAGCGCCGCGGCCACAGCCAGGGCGCCGGTGACCAGTTTGGCCCTCCGGCGCACGGGCGCCGCCTCGTCGCTGGTCCAGACGTACCCGCGCACTCGTTTGATCGTTCCGACCAGCGTCGTCCCCATGTAGGCCACAGCCATGCCCATGCCGACCAGCGGGATTTTCCAGGCGATGACCGTTGCCATACCCAGCGTGACGCCGACCTTATACAGACCGGCCAGCACCCCGTAGGTCAGGAGCATCCAGCGGGAAAAGCGATTGGCGTGCGGCACGGTGCGAATGCCGAACAAGACCCGCTTGAGCACCCCCTGGACTTGCCCCTGAGCCTGTTGCGCCAAGTTGGGAACGTTCAGGATGTCGGTGAGCAGGAAGTAACCGTCGTATTTCATGAGCGGGTTGATATTGAACCCAATGGTGACCACCGTGGAGAGCGCCACGGCGTACTGAGCGGCGCTGTGCACCAAACCCGGGCCCGTGAGGCTCCAGACGATCAGGGCCGCGACGGCCAGGATCGACTCGACGTACATGCCGGCCAACGTCACGATGATCCGGTGTGCACGGTTGGGAAAGCCCCACGACGACGAGGCGTCGACATAGGCGCACGGCGTAAGCATGACCAGGTACACGCCCATCTCGGGCACGGTGCCGCCGAACCGCTTGCAGGCGTAGGCGTGTCCCAGTTCGTGGCAGGCCTTGAGCCCGACCAGCAGGGCCCAGACCAGCGGCAACGAGTTCAATGCCAACATGTTCCCCAGCGGGTCGACGAATTCTTGCCAGCGGCTAGCCACCAGGCCAATGCCGCCCACCATCGCCAAGAGCCACAGGCAGAACGCCGTACGGGTGAACAACGGTTGGGTGTATCGGATCGTGCGGGCCAGGAACTGGTCGGGATAGGCGACGGGGATCTTGAGAAACAAGAGCTTGAACAGTCGGCCTTGTTTGGCGGCCTCGCGCTTCTTCAAGAGCTTGTTGTACAGGGCCTTGCCGTCGCTTACCGGCAAGCTCAGCAGTCCGCTGTCCTGCAGCGAAAGGACGAACCGGTAGAAATCTTCTTCTTGTTCTGGTCCCAGTACATGGCGGGCCTTGAGCGATTCAAAGGTTTTGCCCAGCGTGGTGTCGCTGCGCAAAGCTGCGAACACCAGGTAGTTGTCGACGCTGAGCCAGTGGCTTTGAAACGACAGCGGATCGCGGACGACGTACGAGGCGTCGCCGTCGAAGATATGCCGGCTAACCTCCAGCTCGGCGCGGATGCCTACCTGCACGTCGCGCAGACGTGGGGCCAGCGGCGGGGAAGCGGGAGCGGGGCTCATAGCTGCCACATCTTCAAACGCACGTTGTCAATGGCCCGGTGCAACAGCACCCACCACGCCGGCTGTGAGCCAGCCCGGACGCGGGCCACGCCGGTCATGCCGGCCCGCAACCACTCGGGCTTGTCGACCAGTTCGGCCCGGGCTACGAACACGTTCTGGCCGTTCTTAATTTCGGCCCGCGGCTGCAATTGATCGAGCCGCATGGTCTGCGAAAGTTCGGGTCGGGCGTGCGTGGTGAACTGCCCTGCCAGACCGGTTGCAAGCATCGCCACCGCGTGCTCCGGGACGTGGATTTCAACCGTCATCGAGGCCCGCGGCGCCAATTGCAACAACGGCTCGCCCAGCGGTACGACCTCGCCGATGCGGGGCAATAGGTCGCCTTCCACCACCGTGCCGTCCGCCGGGGCCCGGACGAGGGCCCGGTCCAATCGATATCGAATCAATTCGACCTGCGCGCGGGCCATGTCGAGCTGCGCCTGCGCTTCTCCGGCCACGCCGGTGTTGCGCTCGGCCATGGCGCGGGTCAATTGGGTGCGGGCGATTTCGATCTCGCCCCCCAGTCGATTCTGTTCCAGTTGAATATCGCGAGTGTCGAACTCAACCAAAATTTGGTCGGCCTGCACTTCGTCCCCCGGCCGTACGTGAACCGCGGCCAGCGTTCCTTCGAACGGGGCCGCCAGAATTCGCTCCTCGGCGCAGATCAGTTCGCACGGCGCCGAGACGACGTATTCCATTTTTCCGAAGACCATCCATGCCGCCAGGAGCGCCGCCGCGGCGCCCAGCGCCTTGCGTCCCCAGGCGCCTTTGGCCAAAACCGCCCGGCGAAAGCGTCGCAGCTCGTCGCGGACGTGTTGCCGTAGGCCGCGCCCCGCACGTTCGACGAGCATCAGCCCTTGCGACAGCGGGGCCACCATTTCCTGAATCTTCTTCAAGTCACCGTCGCTGAATGTCTGCTGGGCGGCGCCACGGACACTAAGCACGGCCACGACTTCATTGCGGTAGACCAACGGCACCGACGCCACCGACGCCCGGCCGGTGGCTTCGTGCCAATGTTTGTGAATCAACAGCTTCAGGCCGCCTGGCTCGCCGCTGTGGGGTCCGGAACTTTGGTACGCGACGATGGTTCCGGCGTCCAGGCATTCGCACATCGCCTGCTGGATTTCGCGGAGGCCGGGCGAGCGGGCGTACAACTCGGCCATTCCCGAAACGCAAATCACCCGGACGCCGCGCCCTTCCACGCGGCCCAAGCTGATCTGTTCGCAGCCCAGCTTCGATTTCAGGCTGTTGACCACCGCGAAGGCGAATTGTTCAACGCTTTCGTAGCCGGCCGCCTTGCCGACGCCGCGGAAATCGGGCGCCGGTTGTCCGGTCGGCGCCGCTCCGGCGGCCGGCGCCGCACCGCCTCCGGCGTTGCCGCGCGCAGCCAACCCCGGCGACATGCCAGCGGCCAGCGTGACCCAAGCGCGAAGCTGCGCCAGCAGGCCGCTGGCCGCATCGGTGGTGGGGCTCTTGCAAATCACCACCAGCGAACCGATCGTCCCTTCGCCCGGCTCCGACAGCGGCACGCCCATGGCGACCAGGTAACCCTGCACACCCGGCGCATGATAGAACCGGCCGCGGGGTTCGTTGCGGTATCGAGTGTCGAGCAGCAGCCCGCGGGCGATCTTCATCCATTGGTTGTCGGCGTCCGTACCGTGGCGGACGACCTCCTCGGCGTTGCCGGTCGGACCTTCCAGATTGAGCACCGCCAACAGCGCGTCGAACTCGGCCGCCAGGAGCTTAATCACCTGGCGGTAGTAATCGGGTTTGCTCCGCGCCTTGGCCGAAACGTCTTGAATCGCCCGCGTCATGTCGGCGGGACGAGCGGGCTTGGCCGCTTGCTTGGCGCCGCCTGGAGGCGCCGGCGCAGCCGCCGCCGGCGCGGCAGAGGGCGCCGGTTGGGGCTGCTGCGATTCGTCGCGAACCAGGGTGCTCATGGCGTTGTTGGTTACGAGTTGGGCGTCTGTGTTTGGTTACACCAACGAGGCTTGGTCCAAATCGCGAATGACCGAGGCCAGATCGATCTGCGTCAGGAACCGGAAGCCCACCTCGAAGGCGTCTTCTCGCACCAGGCGGCACCGCAGGCAGCGGGCCAACAGCGAGCCGATCATCAACTGACTGTTGTCGAACGTAAGCCAGTAGATGTCGCCCACCATCAAGGGCCGCGGCGAGAGAGCCATGCTGCCGCCGTTGGAGACGTCGGCGGTGACCACTTCCACGCCCGGCAAATGGCGTTCGCTGGAGTTGCCCGCTTGGACCAACACCTTGCAGTGGATGTTGAGCCGCTCGTGCGCACGCATCTTGGCGACGTTGGATTGCGTGCTCTGTTCCAGCGCCACCAAAGCGTCCAAGGCCGAATCGCTCTCGAACATGCCGGTGTTGGTTTCGGTTCCGAACATCTGAAAGCCTCAATGGTGCGGCTCACGGCGCTGGGGCGCCGCATCGCAGGTGGTGGACGGGTCAAGGGGCGTATGGGCCCGCTGGGCGCGGTCTGTGCCCCTGGGGCGTTGGTCGGGGCGCAAAAACCCTTCTCAACGCCTCGCAATAATAGGTTGCACTCGCGCCGCGACCGGTCTGCGATGGGGACAATCGCCGTCTCTGGGGGGATGACTGTGCGGAACATTCCGCGAAATTCAGCATGGCGCATGGCGCCCGGTGGGGAGGCGGCTTTCTCGCATAGGCCCAATTCCGAATAATTGGTACATTGCCCCCAAGTTCCCCAAAAGGACTACGAACAACCGACTCCGACGTGGCTTGCTCCCAGGGGCGATTGCCAATCGGAACGGTAGTTTCGCGGGCACGAATAGGCTGTTCCGGCGCGCCGCACGCTAACCGTCGGCCGGTCGCACGCAAAGGAGTCTGGCGACGTGAATTGGCAACGAGTCGTTGGAGCATGGACGGTAATTCTCGCGACCTTGGCCGGAGGGTTGTTTCTCTCCGCCTGTCAGCGCTACGAGCCGGCGCCCGCCCGGACCAGCGTTCACAAGGTGATTGCGCCAGACAAGTCAGAGTCTGGCGCGGACAACGGGCTGAGCGCGCCAGCCAGCGACGACTCGGCCGATCCAGCCGACACAGCGCTGGCATTGGCGCCAGCCAAGAAACCGGGGGTGAAAAAACCGGCGACCACAAGCGCCCAAACCAAGCCGGCGGCCACGACCGGCTACGGGGACGAGGCCAAAAAACCAAAAATCGATCCGGTAGCATTGAACGGCCCGATCTTTGAAGGCTGGACCAAGCCGGCCCTGGCCATCGTGATCTCAGGAGAGCAAAACGGCTACCTCGAGCCGTGCGGCTGCGCGGGACTGGAAAACCAGAAGGGTGGCCTGAGCCGTCGCTGGACAATGTTCGACGAGCGCCGCAAGCAGGGCTGGGAGTTGGTCCCGG
>CAYWTU010000069.1:0-10937 GCA_964461275.1 uncultured Pirellulales bacterium
TACGGCGGCGACATCACCCGCAAGCGCAAACTGTGGGCCAAGCAGCGGGAAGGCAAGAAGCGAATGAAGATGATCGGCAACGTCGACATCCCACAAAAGGCGTTTCTGGCGGTGCTAGACACCAGCGCTGAGGACGGGGGCTAGTTTGCCGGGCACAATGGGAGTAACGCAAAGGCGCGAAGCGTGCCGAGCCGGGGCAGCTACTGCCCGAAAACAACCTTACGAATGCAGGCGGCGCTGATTCGAATAAGCGATGAATGGCCAGTAGACGCTTCGCGCCATTGCGTTTCCCTTTATTGCGATTCGGAAATGCTGTCCATCCAAGAACCTTGGTTAGACCGGCGACGCTTCTCGAAGATTCTTGCGCGGTTGGCGAAGGTGCTGGCGGTTAGCAAAGCAGTTTTTTCCCGTAAACCAACCGACTTCGGTTGCGCCTCCTTGAGACGCTGCGACAAGAACTAATCCAAATCCGTGTCAGCTGCGCAATCTGCGGTTACTCCCTGCGCCTCCTGGGATCGTGCCATGTCGTTTGACCGGCGGTGGAATTGTTCATGAACGCCATCTGCCTGGTCATCGATCGATTGCACCGCGGACTGTTGGGCCCCTACGGCAACACCTGGCTCGAAACGCCGGCGCTCAATCGCCTGGCGGCGCAGGGCTTCACCTTCGACCAAGCGCTGATCAACTCACCGCAACTGCCTGATTTCTACGCCGGCGTATGGCAGGGCGTTCACCCACTTGCCGCGCCACTACAGGCGGCCAGCGTCGCCGAGCCGCGGCGCCATCTCTTGGCGGCGTTGCACGACCGCGGCGTGGCCACGACGCTGGTGACCGACGATGCCGAAGTGGCCGGTCTGCCGCTGGCAACGGTGGACGACTTGGTGCGCATGCCGCTTCGCCCTCCCGGCAAGGTCGCCGATTCGGTGGATGAAACCGCTTTGGCCGCCCTATTCGGCCAGGCTGCCGAGTGTTTGGAGTCCGCTCGCGGACCGTACCTGTTGTGGGTTCATGCCGCCGGCCTGTCCACCACCTGGGACGCGCCATTGGCGCTGCGCAACGGATTGGTTGACGACGACGAGCCGCTGCCGCCGCAAACCGCCGAACCCCCGGCCTGGGAATTGCCGGTCGGTTTTGACCCCGACCAGCTCCTCGGGTGGCGCCGGGCTTACGCCGGCCAGGTTTTGACGTTGGACGAGCTGCTGGACGGACTGATGGCGGTCGTCGACCAGCGCAGCGACGCGGCGGAGACATTATTGATGATTCTCTCGCCGCGCGGCTACGCGCTGGGCGAACATCGCCGCGTCGGGCCGTTCGACGGTCCGCTGTACTCAGAGCTGGTGCATGTTCCTTGGCTCATTCGACTTCCGGTTAACGCGGCTGGCGTCGGGTGCGGCCGGACGCAAGCGCTGGTGCAGCCGGCGGACGTCGGCGCCACGCTGGCCGAGTGGTTCGGCTTGGATGATTGGGGTCCCGCGTGGGACGCGCGCAGTCTGTTGTCGCTGATGCGGGAAGACGCTGCTTGGCCGCGCGATCGAGTTGCCATGTCGGGCCCCGACGGGCAACGTGCGTTGCGCACGGCTCATTGGCACTTGCGGCAAGCTGGGCAATCCAGCGGTGCAGGGACAAGTGGGCCGGAGTTGTTCGCCAAACCGGACGATTTGTGGGATCAGAACGAAGTGGCTGCCCGTTGCGTCGAGGCGGCCGAGCAGCTTGCCCAGGCGCTGGCCGCTTATGAGATAAGTGCGTCGACCTCGCCGTTCATTCCTCCTGCGCCGCTTACCGAAATTGCCGCGTCCGGATTCCGGTAACGACTCGGCATAGTGCCGGGCCGCGGGCCCTCCTATAATCCCGCCCGTTTTTCTCCGGCGTTTCGCCAAAGCGTTCGCTTCCACTTCCATCCTTTTCCTGACCCTCTGATGCTCGGACACGGACGTCCGATCCAGTTGGGCGGCAGGACGTTCCACCTGTTGCCGACGGCAGCGCACCGTCTGCTGCGCTTCGTTTGCGCGATCGCTTGGATCGCGTTTCCGCTCGCGGTGCGCGCCGAAGAAGTGGAGCTGCGTCTACGACTATTCTGGGGCGGCGGCGAGCCGAGGCCGTGGGTCGGCAAGATCGGCGTCACGGGTGGCGCGTTCAGCGATCTTGCACCGCTGGGGACCGAGCCCGATGAGCACGCCAGCGTTTGGCTTGCGACCGGCGAAGTGAACGTCGTCCAGCGCCGGCCGCGGGCGCAATCGGGCGTGGATGTAACGGTTCGCGCCCCGCGCGAAGCGCAGCTCTTGGTGCTGTTGGGCCGTGGCGACGCTCCGCCCCGCGACGAACCGGTGGCCATTCCAATCTCGTCGTTGCTCGCCGAGCCGGCGAATAAACCACTGGACGACAAGGAGAACCGGCTGCAAGTGCAACGCTCGCCGGACGATCGGCTCCGCGTGCGTGCGGCCCGCAATCATTGGATCCTGGCTCCTGGAGAAGCGCTGCGGATGACGATCGAGCCGCATCTGGCCGAAGTGCCGGCGGAAACCCGGGCGCGGCTGCAAGTGACGCTGCGCGAGGCCCGTGGCGGCCGCATTTGGAACCAATGGGACTTCGACCGCGTCGCCGATGCACAAGGCAACTTGGCTACCGTCGATTTCGACAGCCCGGCGCCGGGCGTGGAGGGGGCGTACGAGTTGACGCTGAATCTCTCCGGCAAGCGCCGCGCCCGTAAGGCGACCTTTGCCGAGCGCGCGGTGCAGTTTGTCGTGGTGGCTTCGCGACGTCCCTCCAGCGACGCGCCCCCCGCCGCGACGACGTTCGACAAACTGGTCGAGGAAATCGACCCATCGTCGCCCGCCAAGACCAAACGCCTGCCAGTTCTGCAAGCGCGGCGCAAGCTGCCGGTTGGACTAGGCGAGGCGCGGCCGTCGCCGCACCCGCTGGGAACGCTGATGGAGTTGGCGCCGGAGGGGCGCGAACCGCGGATCGCCTGGGAGGCCTACACGCTCAGCGTACAAGAGACCGGCGTGCCGCACATGTTGGAGGTGGAGTATCCGACCGACGTGACGCAGACATTGGGAATCAGCGTGTTGGAGCCCAACGCGGCCGGAATGCTAGGGTCGGTGGGAGTCGATTCGGGAGTGTACGTAGGCGAAGAACAAACCACCGCCGAGCCGGCTCTGGCCAAGCATCGTATGGTGTTCTGGCCCAAGTCGACGGCGCCGCTGGTGCTGCTGACCAACCGCCGCGACGGCGCCCGAGCGGTGTTCGGCAAGCTCCGGGTGTGGCGCGGGCCGACGGAGCTGCCTCCGGCCGACTTCTCTTCGTCCGGCGAAGGTCGGACATTGGCGGCCTATTTCGAGCGGCCGCTGCTGGTTGAGAACTTTTCGGCCACCGACGCACTGGACGCCAGTACAGGACGGCCGCTGAACGACTGGCAAACGCACCTCGAAGCGGCAACGCGACTGGCAGACTACCTTAAGTACGCGGGATACAGCGGCGTGGTGCTGTCCGCGGCGTTGGAAGGCAGCGCCCTGTACCCCAGCACGGTGGCCGAGCCGACGCCGCGCTGGGAAAACGGCGCACTGTTCTCCACCGGTCAAGACCCAGCGCCTAAGGATGTCTTGGAATTGATCTGCCGTGTGTTCGACCGCGAAGGCCTTGAGCTGACGCCCGCCATCGACCTGGCGGCCCCGTTGCCGGCGTTGGAAACGCTTCGTCGCGGCGGCAGTGAGCCGGGCATCGAATGGATCGGGCCGGACGGAGCCCCGTTGTCGGTCCACGAGGCGGGGCCGCGCTACAACCTGCTGCACCCGCGGGTGCAGGAAGCGGCCTTCGCAGCGGTTCACGAGATCATCGCTCGTTATGGGCGACATCCCTGTTTTGGCGGCATCGCGTTGCAACTGACCGGCGGAAGTTTCGCTGTGCTCCCAGGTCTAGAGTATGGCGTGGACGACGCGACCGTCGAATGCTTTCAGCGCGACACGGGAATCCGTCTAAACGTGGCGGGCGGCTCGCAACGGTTTAGCCAACGGGCCCGCCAACTGACCGCCCAGCATCGCAAGGACTGGGAGGCGTGGCGTACCGGGCAGGTGACGCGTTGGCAACAGGAGCTGCAAGAAGAACTGTCGCGCACCAAACCGACGGCTCGACTGCTGCTTACGGGCACGGGGCTGTTCGACCGCCGCGACGTACAACGCGACCTGCTGCCTGCCCTACCGCGTAAAATTTCAGTCGAGGGGGCGCTGTACAAAGCTGGGTTGGACGTCGACCGGCTCAGTCAACAATCCGGCGCTGTGCTGCTGCGGCCGACGCGGCTTGGGGCGCCGGGCCCGCTCGAAGGACAAGCGCTCGACTTGGCTTTGGCGCAGGCCACTGGGCTGGACCGCGCGATTGGCGCCTCGCCTCGCCCCGCGGCCCTGTTGTTCCAACCGCCATTGGTGGCCCAGGCGCCGGGGTTCGACGCCCGTAGCCCGGCGCGAGGCTCGCACGTTCGACTCATTACACAGGCATCCGGCGCGGGCGCGCGGCCGTTGGTCCATAGCCTGGCGACGCTCGATGCGCATGTGATCGTCGACGGCGGGGCCATGCTCACCCTGGGCAAGGAAGAGTCCCAACGCGACCTGGTGCGGCTGTTCCGCAGTCTGCCTTCGGTCACGTTCGACACGCTGACCCCCGAACCTCAGCCTGCGATCGTTCGCACTTTTGCCGATGATCGGCAAACGTGGATGTACGCGGCGAACGATTCGCCGTGGCCGACGACCGTCAGCCTGGAAGTCATAGCGCCGACGGGATGCGTGGCGGAGTCACTCGATGGCCGGCGGCCTCCGCCTCCATTGCCCGCGGGCGGGCCGAGCGTTTGGGAACTCAAGCTCGAGCCATATGACGCCTGGGGCGCGCGATTCAACATGGCCGGCGTGCGGTTGGGAAGCCCGCGCGCGACGCTGCCTGAAGCAACCGCCGCGGCACTGCGCGCGCGAATCAACGATCTGCGCGATCGCGTGGGCCTGTTGCATCAGGCGCCGCGGCTCGAGGCGCTGGCCAATCCCGGCTTCGAAGCCGTCGGCAGCGGCGAATTGCCTGCGCCGCACTGGCAGCTTTCACCCACCGGCGAGGGACAACTGCGGCTGGACGGGTCTGAAAAACATGGCGGCGAAATGGCCCTGGTGGTCGCCAGCGACGGGCCGCCGGTAAGCCTGCTCAGCGATCCGTTTCCAGCGCCGACGACGGGGCGGATTTCCGTGTGGGCCTGGATGCGCATCGGCGATCCCGACAATCCACCGACGTTGCGCTTGGCGCTGCAGGGTGAACTACGGGGGCAGGATTACTATCGCTACGCCGCCCTGGGGAGTGGGCAGGAGCATGCGCTGCGTGGCGGTTGGTCGCTATATAAGTTCCGCGTCGACGATCTTCCACTGGAGGGCCTGACCAAGTTGCGGGCGCGGTTCGACTTGATGGGTGCGGGCGAAGTCTGGATCGACGATGTCGAACTGTCGGACCTGAACTTCACCGAAAAGGAGCAACGCGAACTGCAGCTTTTGGTGTTCTCGGCATACGAGAAACTGGAGCAGGGTCAGTATCGCGAGTGCCAGCAGATTCTCGAAGGATATTGGCCGCGGTTCTTAGTGCAACACATCCCGCTCTCGCAGCCGCGCATGGCCCGCCAGCCGGAACCGGCGGCCGCTGTGCGCCCCACTCCGCCCCCAGACGCGGCCAAGAAACCGGCATCGCCCGGCATCTTGGAGAGCATGCGCACGCGGCTCAATCCGTTCAAGTGGCGGTAGGACCACTGGGGCGGCGTGTCGTCACCACAACGGCGGTCATTGCCGATGCTAGCACCAGGGCCGCGGCAAGCAGGTAGGTCGCCCCCTGGAGACGTCTGACTTGGCCGGGCGCCACCGACCAAGCAAAGAGCTGTGTAAACAGCATCGGCCCCACCAGACCGGTCATCCCCCGGACGCAGTTGATGGCGCCTTGCAACTGCCCTTGCTCGTGCGGCGCGACGTGTTGCGACATTAGCGACGTCGCCGCCGGGCCGCCCAGCATCCACAGCGAAGTAAACGGCAAGCCGCACCAAACCCCAGCGCTCGTGCGAGAGACGCCGTAGATTGCGAAACCCGCGGACCCAAAGAGCTGGCCCGCCACCAACGTGGCCCGCTCTCCAAACCGTCGCACGCTGTGCCGCACCAACACGCCTTGAACCAAGGCGGACCCCACGCCGATGGTCGTGAGCGACAGCCCCAACGTGGTCGGCGACCAATGGAATCGATAGCTGGTGTACAACGCGAACATGCTTGGCAAGGATTCGTGTGCCAAGCTGGAAAGAAAACTGACCGAAGCCAGGCCCAACAAATCGGGATGTGACGCCAACAGTTTCAGCGATCCAAGCGGATTGGCGCGGCGCCAAGAAAAACCGGCCCGCTGATCCCTAGCCAACGACTCGGGCAATACGAAATAGCCGTAGCAGGCGTTGGCCAAACTGAACACGGCCGCGCACCAGAAGGGCATGCGCGGACCAAACTGGCTCAAAAATCCGCCGATCGCGGGCCCTAGGATGAATCCCAAGCCGAACGCGGCGCCGACCAATCCATACGCCCCGGCCCGCTTCTCGACGGGCGTCACGTCGGTGATGTAGGCCATCGCCGTGGGAACGCTGGCCGATGTGATGCCCGAAATCACCCGCCCCACGAACAGCCACCGCAAATCGGGCGCCAGGCCCATCAAGATGTAGTCCAACCCCAAGCCAAAATTGGACAGCAAGATCACCGGCCGCCGTCCGAATCGATCCGACAGCGAACCCAACACCGGCGAGCAGACAAACTGCATCAGCGCCCAGACCGTGCCGAAAAGGCCGTACATCTGTGCCGCTTCGCGCGTGTCGCCGCCATAGAATTGTTCGACCAGCTTCGGCAGCACGGGAATGATCATTCCCAGCGCCAGCATGTCGAGCAGAATCGTGATGAACACGAAAACGACCGCCGCGCGACGTGTGGCTGCCGGCGGCGCGGGGGGATGCATGTCGAATGGCCTGGGTGATTGGGTGGTTAGCCCGGGGGCCAATTCATCGGCCGACCGCCGAGAATGTGCAGATGCAGGTGGTCGACCGTTTGTCCCGCCACCGGGCCGCAATTGACCACCAGGCGGTAGCCCACGTCGAGCCCCAGGTCCTTGGCAATCCGGCTCGCTGAGAGCAACAAGTGCCCCATCAACTCACCGTGCTCGTCGCGTAGATCGGCCAGCGAGGCGATTTCCTTCTTGGGAATCAGCAGCACGTGGACCGGCGCCTGTGGGTGAATGTCGCGAAACGCCAGGCAACGGTCGTCTTCAAAGACGATGTCGGCCGGAATCTCGCGGTCGATGATCTTCTGAAAAATGGTGGGCATGGCCAACTGGTTCGCGGGAGGCGCCAAGGGCGCGGGGAGCTACTTCGCGGTTGAAAGCTGCGCCAAGGGAATGGCCTGATCGATGAGCATAATTGGCAGCCCGTCGACGATTGGATAGGCAGCCTGTCGGTCCTCGCGCACCAGCGCCCCGTCCAAGTGCTGCTCGACGGCGTGCCCTGCCTTGTTGCGCAACCGGCTGGCCCCAACCTCGCGATTGAGCTGTTCCAAGAGGGCCGGCTCGGCCAGCGTCAGACGCTGACGCGTTTCCGGACAAAGCAAGATATCGAGCAACTCTTTGCTGATGGCCACAAGCCGACTCCTGACAATCACCTTCGGGATTCTTCGAGAAGGCGTCAATGATCGGCCATCGCCGGGCGGTTTGCAAGTCCGGACGGCGGCGAGCCGGGGACGCTCGTCCGCTGCTTCATGGAACGGCCGGAAGCACTGCGGGCCCTCGGGCCGCCACTCGCCCAGGCGAACTGCCGGCCATTGCCTGACCTGGGTAAGCAACGCCTTCCTTGAGGCGGCGTTTCCCGCGCGTCCGGGCGGAAATGAGACAGTCCCGGGCTTCTACCCCACAGACGGCGGCGAGGCGCCAAAAAACGACGCCGGCCGAATTCGTGCTAGGGCGAATTCGGCCGGCGCGTCGCGAACGAAAGGAGACTCAACAGAGCGGATCGACTGACGACTGACTACGAATCGATGTTGTCGGTAATTTCGACCGGCGCCGCGGCCTTTTTGGAACGGCGCGAGACCTTGGTCGTGCTCCATTCCTTGGTTAGGGTTTCAAACACCTCGGGCGACTCGTAGCGGACGACGTTCTTGCCTTCGGGAATCGGACCGATCAAGCCGCGAAATACCGGCAGGCCGCGCAGCTCAAGGTCGGTGCTGCAGTCGTCCGTTCCCACCTGTGCGTGCATTCGCAGCAGCATCTCGGGCTTATTGTATTCGCGGATCCGCAGCGTGCCGTCGACGTCGCGCGTCACCACTCGAACGATTTCTTTCCCCATTGGCTCCCCAGCCTTCGTGTTGATTGTTCCCCGACCTACCCAACATAGCGGATATCGTCTGGCCTGCAGCGCAGGTGGTAAAGTTTCTCTCGGCCGCCACACACGGGGATTTCCCAGACGAATCGGCACAGGGAGCGCTCCCGGCACGTTCGGCGCGCACGGAGCGGAACGCACGGCCGCAGCCGCGCCAAAACGCCCGAGCCACCGGGTCACAGCGACTCTATTCGGCTAGCGCCGAAACGGCCGAATCCGCCGGCGAGGGGCCGGCGGTTTGGAACCAGGCTTCGAGCACCGACATCAACAGCACATGCAGGTCGGTGCTCGTCAGAATTCCAACCGGCCGATCCCCTTCGAGCACCGGCAGGCTGCTCACGCCGTGCTGGACCATGACCCCCATCGCCTCGATGACCGGCGTTTGCGGCGAGGTGGTAAGCAAATCGGTGCTCATCACGGCCGACAACGGCGTGGTCTCAAGCCTTCCCTGATCGGCCTGCTCGGCCGGTCCCAGCCAACGCAAGACGTCGCGATCGCTGACGATGCCGCACAGTTTGCCCAGCCGGTCTTCGACAAGAAAATGACGGAATCCGCGCCGATGGAACATCCGCACCACGTCGACCAGCGGCAGGTCGTCGGTAAGGCAACTCGGTGAGACGGTCATCATCTCGCCCACCGTCAGCGCCGTCCGACCGCCCAGGGCGTGCCACGCTTGCAGGGCCTTGAGCACTTGCAGTTTCTTGTGTTGCCACGGAATCATCGGCAAACTCGTCTTTCAGCTCGTCACCTCGCTGCCACCGGCGCACGCGGCCGGGTCGACCTTTGGTTGACGATGAGAAAAGTTAGGTTGATCTGGGTGCGGCAGGACCCAAATATCGCGAAAAACTAGTCGCCTAACCCCTCAGCATGACGCGTTGCGTCGTCCGCTTGCGCCGGTTTTGCAGTCGGTAGTGAACAGACGGGCGCCGCCCTAGCCTGCGCTGATTCACCATCTTTACTCCGTGGGTTTGCCGTAAACACGGCGCTATTTGCACCTTCACGGAGTGAGGTTGACTTCGACACGGCGAATCTTCTAAACCACCGCAATTGCGCAGCCATGCGCGAATCGCCACCGCGGCTTCGGCTGGCCTGCGGAGGTTTTCCGACTCGCGCCGCACGAAGCAGGGGGATTACGAGCCGTGTCGTACGTCGATTTTCTTTCGCCCGTCCACAAGAAGACCGCCCGGAACTACCTGGCGCGGGTCAACGAGTTTCCCAAGGAACAGGCCGCCGCGCTGGCGAAGGAATTCGCCTTCGACTACTGGGACGGCGACCGCAAGACGGGCTACGGCGGCTACAACTACGACGGCCGCTGGCGCGTGGTGGCTGAAGGGCTGGCTCAGCACTACGGCCTGCAGGCGGGCGACCGCGTGCTCGACGTAGGCTGCGGCAAGGCATTCCTGCTGTACGATTTGACGCAGGTCGTGCCGGGCCTAGAGGTGTCGGGGATCGACATCTCCCAGTACGCGATCGACCACGCCCGCGAGGAAATGCGGCCGCACTTGCAGGTTTGCAGCGCGGCCGAGCTGCCGTTTCCCGACCGGTCGTTCGATCTGGTGATTTCCATCAACACGTTGCACAATCTGTACTGCTACGAGCTTGACCGCGCCCTGCGCGAAATGCAGCGGGTGGGCCGCGACAAGAAATACATCTGCGTGGAGAGTTACCGCGATGAACGCGAAAAGGTCAACCTGATGTACTGGCAATTGACCTGCGAGTGTTTCTATACGCCCGAGGAATGGCAATGGTGGTTCCAGCAGTGCGGCTACACCGGCGACCATTCGTTCATCTACTTCGAGTGACTTCGGACGGCGCCGGCCGAGCACGAGGCTTTGCCCCCGCCGTCCCGAACCAAACCCCCTGCCCGCCAACCTTTGAGGACACGGATGTCCACCGCTACGCTCCCTGCCGAGATTTCAACCGTATCGACCGCTGCCACCCTGTCGGCACGGCGCCAACCGCGAACGATGCGCGCGGCCGTGTTGGTTGAGCAACGCAAGCCCTTGATTGTTGACCCAGTCGAGCTGCCCGAGGAACTGGCGTACGGCCAAGTGTTGGTGGAAGTTCATTACAGCGGCGTCTGCGGTTCGCAACTGGGCGAAATCGACGGCGTCAAGGGCGAGGACAAGCACCTGCCGCACCTGCTGGGTCACGAGGGCTCCGGCTACGTACTGCAAGTCGGCCCAGGCGTGAAGCACGTTAAGCCGGGCGACGCCGTGGTGCTGCACTGGATGAAGGGCAACGGCCTCGAGGCGGTTCCGCCGCAGTACCGTTGGCGTGGACAGAAACTGAACGCCGGCTGGGTCACCACGTTCAATCCCTACGCGGTGGTCTCCGAGAACCGACTCACGGCGCTGCCACCCGGCTTCGATTTGAAGCGGGCCGCCCTATTTGGTTGCGCCGTCACCACGGCGATGGGCGTCATCAACAATGATGCCCAGGTCAAGATCGGCCAATCGGTAGTCATCTTCGGCGTCGGCGGCGGCGGTCTCGCTCTCGCCAAGAGCGCCGAAGTGGTCGCGGCCCACGCCCGGTC
>CAYWTU010000070.1:0-10936 GCA_964461275.1 uncultured Pirellulales bacterium
AATGTCGCCGGCCTTTCCACCACCCTCGCTGTCTCGTTCGAACGGGGCGGAGGGCCCCTGGCCCAACGCAGGCCATCGGCGGATGAACGACAAATGACGTTGGTCAATAACAACCCGACGAACTCCAGCGGCCCCGTCGCGCCGGCGGCGCATGGCCATCGGCCGATGGATCGGGACAATTTATCGCACCGTCCGCGGGCCGCGGGGGGAGTCAAGCAATCGCTCAAGTTCGCCCTGTTGCGATCCGTGCGCGCCTTGGGCGGCTTTGCGTTGGCCCGTCGCCTTACGCGGCGCGGGTTTCACATCACCTGTTGGCACGCGGTCAGCATCGACGACGAACACGAGCGGTTTCCCGACCTGTTTCTGTCGCCCGAGTCGCTGCGGCGACGCATCCGTTTTCTGAAAAAGCACTACCGCATCGTGTCTTTGGAAGAGGCCATGCGGCAGCACGCAGCCGGGAAGATCGAACCACGTCAGGTGGTGCTAACGTTCGACGACGGAATGTACAACTTCTATCGAGCGGCGTTGCCGATCCTCAAGGAGTTCAACGTGCCGGCCACCGTGTACGCGGTGTCCAAGAACGTGCGGGAGCAGATACCGGCGTGGACGCTGTTGGTTCGCGATCTCGCGTTGAGCACGCCGCTCAGCCACCTACCGGCAAACGCCATCGCGGAAGTGGCCGAGGCCCTGCCGCTGGCAACCTTTGCGCAGCGCAAGGCGCTGGCCAAGCGGCTGGTGTACGTGGTGGAAGACACGCCCGCCGATCCGGAAGAATTCGCCCGTCGGGTCGCCGCGGCGCTGCAAGTGGACGTGGACGACCTGCTCCGCCGCCGAATATGGGGCTACATGACGCCCGCCGAGGCCCGCGAGTTGGCCGAAGCGGACGTTTCGGTTCAACTGCACACGCACACCCACCCCATGTTCGTTGGCGACGTGGAGGCTTACGCCGAAGAGATTCGCACTTGTCGCGAAGTTGTGGAGGCGGCGACGGGCCGTTCCGCGGAGGACTTCTGCTACCCGTATGGCTACTGGACCCGCGGCGCCTGGCCCGCCTTACAGCAAAACGGCGTTCGCAGCGCCGTGACAACCCACATGGGTCCCAATTTCGTCCGTACGCCGGCTTACGCCTTGCGACGAGTCACCGACGGCGAGTCGGTGCCTGAGATTTTGTTCGAGTTGCATTTCAGCGGGCTGCGGTGGCTGGTGATGGCCTTGTTGAACCCGCGGCTGTGGTTTGCGCCCAGCGAGAAACAGCGGCCATTTGCCGAAACGGGAGTCGGATTTTAGTGCCCAACAAGCGACCTGTTCGGTTCGCTGGAATCAACGGGAGTTAAAGGGCCGTTGTCAGGTCGTATGGTGGTCGTTTAGGCCGAATTCGCGTGGCAAAGTCGCAGAACAACAGCAGCGATCTAGTGCGGCGGCTAGGCAATCGGGTGCGGCGTTATTCGCGGCCGGTTTTGCACTGGCTGGCGCCGGCGCAAAATCCGCATCCGGTGTTGATCGTCGGTTGCGCCCGTTCGGGTTCGACGATGGTCGCCGAGGCGTTCGACCGCTCGCTGTGGACCGAGCCCTATGTGCAGCGCGACCCGCGGCTGTTCGACCGCCATTTGCTGCAGGACGAAAAACTGCGGGCCATTTTGCGGCGCAGCCGGGCCGAGGCGGTCGTTTGCAAGCCGATGCACGAAAATCAGCGCGTGCCCGAGCTTTTGGAAAGATTCCCCACTTCCCGCGTGCTTTGGCTGTGGCGAGATTACGGCGACACGGTCAACTCGTCGGTGAGGGTTTGGAAGACGATGGTGGAGCACCTGGGACGCGTGGCGGCGGACCCGGAACGCTCCGGCTGGTACGGCGACCGAATTACGCCCACGGGGCTGGAGTTGGTCCGACGGCACTATCGGCCCGATATGAGCAACGAGTCGGCCTATGGGTTGTTTTGGGTGTTGCGCCATCAGTATTACTTCGACTATGACCTGGCCGGCGAAGAGCGGGTGCGGATTTTTCGCTATGAAGACTTGGTGCAGGATCCCACCGCGGCGTTTGCCGAAATGTTCCGCTTTGCCGGTTGCAGTTACCGCCCCTGGTGCTCCAAACACGTCCACGCTCAGAGCATCAACCGGCACGCACGTCCGGCGATCGAGCCGGAGATCGAACAACTTTGCCGAGCGATGACCGATCGCCTGGCAAGCGTCTGCCCTGCGTCGGCCACCAGCGCTTGCCCACCCGGGGCGTTGGCCTCCGCCACATGAACGCAACGAGTTCCACCGCTTCTACTCCCCGCGCGTCGCTGCCGCAGGCGGTTCGCCAAGCGCTGGCGTGTCCCGATTGCCACGGAGCATTGACCGCCTCCGAGGCGGCTTGGACCTGCAACGGCTGCGGACGAATGATGCCCGTTGCATCGCGAGGCGCTCCCATTCTGATGAGCAAGGATTCGGCGCCGGTCGTGGCCGCCCGAGGCGATTTGGGGGCCCTGGCGTCGCAGTTTCCTTTCAACGCACATTCTCGAAGCCGATTTCCCCATCGCCTTCTGCCCAATACAACTCCCTACTACGTCCTGGAGTCGGTCGAACGCCGACTGCTTGCCGAATCGCCGACGGCCGGCCCCCTATTGCACCTGGGGGCCGGCGATCGGCGCCTGGCAACCGATCGGCCTATCGTGGAACTGGACATCCGGCAAACGGCCCTGACAAACGTCATTGGCGACGGTCATGCGCTGCCCGTCGGCAACACGTCGGTGGCGGCCGTGATCTCGCACAACGTGTTTGAATATCTGAGGAACCCGGCCCAGGTGGCGGCCGAAATCCAACGGGTTCTGCTGCCGGGAGGCATGTTGCTGATCAATACAGCGCTGATTTTGCCGTTGAGCACGCCCGAGTACCACGACCGCTGGCGGTTCACTCCCCATTCGCTGACCGAGTTGTTCGCGGAACTGGAGCCGCTGGAGTGCGGCGCGAGCGCTGGCCCCATCGCGGCGTTCGCCCGGCAAGGCGACCGATTATGGGACATGCTGTTGCCCTCCAAGTGGGTCGCTTTTCCTGCGAGGTTGGCTTGGGGCTGGTTCTGGCAACCGATCAAACAATTGGATCCATGGCTAATGCGCCGCGACAAAAAACACCAAGGCGCCGCGTCGTTCTATCTCTTGGCCCGCAAACCCACGTGACCGGCGCTTCGACCTGCGACGACGGCGCCGGCGCGGCGCCGGTTTCTGTAGTGGACGAGTCCACGCTGCGTCCGACAGGCAAAGTGATCCGGATAGGTTTCGTCGTGCATACGTTCGACATGGGCGGCATCGAACGCAGCGTGGCGCGGCTGGCCAACGGTTTGGATCGCCGGCGCTATCTGCCGCTGATCTTCTGCCTGAATCGCAGCGGCGCGGCGGCCCAGTGGATCGCCCAGCGCGACGTGAACATTGTGGAATTGAACAAGCGCAGCGGCAACGATTGGCGTGTGGTTGGCCGGTTGGCCGCGGCGCTGCGTCGAGAGCGGGTGAGTTTGGTTCATTCGCACAATTGGGGCACGTTGGTGGAAACGGTTTTGGCCCGCCGATGGGCCGGCACGCCGCGGCACGTCCACGCGGAACGCGGCACGTTGTTCGGCAGCGTCAAGCTGACGGGCTGGCAACGGCGCCTGCGCGTGCCGGCGGCGCGGCGGGCCATGTTGCAGGCCGACCAACTGCTGACCAACGCCCAGAGTATTTCCGCGCGGCTGCAAGACGTGTTTGGCCTGTCGGCAGGTCAGATTGAGGTAATTCCCAACGGTGTCGATCTGCCCGGAGGGCCGGCCCTCGTGGGCGCCCGCGATGAAATCAGGCGCCACCTGGGCGCGGGGCCCCAGAGCGTCGTGATCGGCAGCGTAGGCCGCCTAGTGGACGTGAAGGATTTCGGAACGTTGCTGGCGGCCGTGGCAAAGTTGGCCGACGCCGGACGCGATGTTCATTTGCTGTTGGTGGGCGATGGGCCCCGTCGCGAGCAGCTTCTGGCTCAAGCCGCCAGTTGCGGCATCGGCTCGCGGTTGCACCTGCCGGGCCAACAGGAAGAAGTTGGCCGCTGGCTGGCGGCCATGGACGTGTACGTCAACTCCAGCGTCAGCGAAGGGATGAGTCAATCGATCGTCGAGGCGCTGGCCGCCGGTCTGCCGCTGGTCGTGACCGACGTGGGGGACAACGCCCTTTTGACCCAAAGCCGCGGCGCAGCACACGGCCTGGTCGTGCCACGGGCGGATGCGGACGCCATGTCCGACGCGCTGCAGGCGCTGGCCGATGTACCGCAGGTGAGGCAAGAATACGCTCGGCGGGCCCGGGCGTGTCACGCGGAGAATTACAGTGTGGCGAGGATGATGACCCGTTACGAAGCGCTTTATGAGCGTCTGCTGGCGAGCGTGCGGCGATGAAGGTGGGCGGTGCGTTTCGCGGCGAAAACGAGGCGGCCATTGGCGGCGCGAGATGCGCCGCTCAACAGCACCCTACACGCACTGGCAAGCGAACGTCGATGACCGCCAGGCTAACCCGTCCGCCGCAGATCGGCCACCAACCAAGGCCGCAGCGACGGTATGCAGCGCTGCACGGTCTGTTCGTACAACAGTCCGCACAGGTACGTCGGCAGGGTGATTTGAAAGTAGTGCGGATGCTCGCGATTGGCGATCAACTCGACCACCTCCAGTCCGTTTTCCACAGCCAAACGCCGAATGTCTTTGCGCGTGTTGGCGCGGTAGAAGGTGGGATAGGTGTCGCGCTCGTCGCGGCCCGTCAGGCGATTGACGATCGCGCCGTGCCAGCGATTGGGAATCAGGGCCGAGGCCAGCGAGACGATGTCGTAATAGTTGGGCGTCATGAACACGAAATGTCCGCCGAGCTTGAGTACACGGCCGACCTCGCTAAAAACGCGCTGGGGGTGTTCAACGTGTTCCAACACGGCGCGGCAGAAGACCACGTCGAAGCTGCCGTTGGCAAACGGCAAGAAGCTGCCGTCACCGCGCACCAAGTGCAACCGCTGGCTCGGCGGTGGTTCAAAGTGATCGACCATGTCGATGCCGAACTTTTCGGCAGGCGTCGTCACCTGCCTGAGTATCGGAGCTGTATATCCGCAGCCCAAGTCCAGAACTCGCTGGGCGTGGGGAGCGCAACGTGAGAGTGCGGCAAAGTACCGTTCGCGGGGCGTTGTGCCCCGGTTGGCGTAGAGCTTTTGGTATAATTGCCATACCGGACCTCCTCTCGCACGTAGCGTTTTTTCCATGACCGAAGCCGCCGCCGTCCGATGCTTGTACCGATGCCCGCCAACGATTTTTTTTGCGTTAGTCGAGTT
Source organism: uncultured Pirellulales bacterium (assembly GCA_964461275.1). Taxonomy (GTDB): domain Bacteria; phylum Planctomycetota; class Planctomycetia; order Pirellulales; family CAYNRE01; genus CAYWTU01. The sequence goes on from CAYWTU010000070.1 coordinate 5,298, forward strand.
TAGTTCCCTGACCGTCGAGCGACAAGCCAATGGCCGCCGTCGTCCTGCACATGGAGTCATCAACCAACCATGAATGAAACCGCCTATGCCTGGTTGGCGCTGTCGGCCGTGCTGTTGCTGCTGTCGTTCACGCGGCCGATCTGGGCCGTTTGCTTTTATCTGCAAACCTTCTTTGCCTTGCCGCAGTACTGGTGGTGGGGCAAGGGCGGGCCCATCGGATCGTTTCGTTGGAATTTGCTGGCGGGCATCGTGCTACTGCTGGCGGTGCTGTTGGACGTTGCCCGCAGCGGCCGGGAGTGGTTCGACCCGCGGCTGAAGCGAGTCGGCAAGATGGCGCTGCTGGTGTTGCTGAACCTGTCGCTGGTTCACGTGTTCCTGGCGAACGACCCGGAAAATAGCTTCAAAAGCTATCAGCTCACCGCCAAATTCGTGCTGTTGTTCTTCTTAATTGTGTGGAGCGTTCGGACGGTTGGCGATCTCAAAATTCTGCTGCTGGCGTTTTCGGTCGGCTTGGGGTATTTGGGCTACGAAGTCACCCTGAATAAGCGCGGCCATATCGTACAAAGTCGCCTGGAAGGCATCGGCGCCCCGGGGGCCGAAGCCTCGAATCAGTTGGCGTCCATGCTCGTCACCACGCTGCCGATCGTGGGCGGGCTGTTTTTTATCGGCGCCGTGCGTGAAAAGGCGTTCGCCGCGCTAACGGCCCCCCTGGCGCTCAACGTGGTGATCCTGTGCAACAGCCGGGCGGCGTTCTTGGCGTGCGGCGCTGCCGGGGCCGTATTGGTGATCGCCGCACGGGGCCGCGCGCGCCTGTGGGCGGCCACGGCGCTGGCCTTGGGGGGACTGGCGGGGTTTCTGCTGCTGGGCGACGAAAGAGTCATCGAGCGTTTCATGACCACATTCAGCAAGGAAGAAGACCGCGACCGGTCAGCAACCGGCCGGTTGGACTATTGGAAGGCCGGTCTGGACATGGTGGCCGATTACCCGTTGGGCGCCGGGGGCTACGGATTCAAGGAAACGCACGGCTGGAAATACACCGCCAAGCTGCCGGAAATCTACGACATCAAATCGGTCCACAACGGCTTCATCAATGAAATGTGCGAATGGGGCATTCAGGGGTTGGTCTTGCGGTTGATGTGGCTGGGCAGCGCGGCCTGGGTGGCCTACCAAACGGTCGTCTTTCGCAACTTGCTGGGCGATCCCAAACACGCTTTCTTCGCGGCCTGTTTGATCGCCAGCCAGGCGGCGTTCTTGGTGACGGCCATGTTCGGAGACTTCATCGAATCGGAATGGGCCATTTGGTCCGCCGCCGTCGCGGTCGCCTACTCCCGGTTGTTAGGCCCTTACGCCGAAGAAATCGTCGAAGTTCCGGACGCGTATTACCAACAGCAACTCGAACACAACGCACCGTACGAACTTCCGCACACCGTGGCCTGAGGCGACGTTAAGGAAAACTAAGAAGAATGGTTCCTGAGTCCGGCGCTTGAGCGCAACTGCACAACACGATTCTCCTGTCGCCGACGTGCCCGCTCGTTCCTGGCGGCGACGCCCGTGGACCTTTGGCTGGATCGCCGCCGGGATCAGCGGATTGTTGGCGCTGTTGGCGTGCGAAGCCCTACTCCGTTGGCGCCCGCTGGTGGAGCAAGACCGAATGCGGCACGATCCGCTGGTGGGTCACCGCTTGATCGAAAACTTCAACGGTTGGTTCGTCAATCCGGGGGACGGCGGTCGGAGGCGCGTCGTCGTCAATTCGCAAGGTTTGTTGGACCGAGAGTACTCGCTCCACAAGCCCGCCCACGCGGCTCGGATTCTGCTCTTGGGCGATTCGTATTGTGAAGCGGCCCAAGTGGACTTTGACGAGTCGTTCCACGCCCTTCTCGAAGAACAGCTCAACCGCCGCAGCGCACCGCGCCCCGTGGAAATCATCAACGGCGGCGTGGCCGGCTACGGCACCGACAACATGCTGTTGTTCTACAGGCACGTGGGGCGCGAGTTTCACCCCGACCTGGTGCTGATGACGTTTGTGACCAACGACTTGGAGAACAACCATAGGGCGCTGCAACTGCGCAGCGGGGAAGCGGACCAAGAGCCGTATTTTACCCTCGACGACGAGCGGCTGGTGTTGCACGACCATCCCTGCGAGCGGCCGGGCGACGGTTTTCGGCAATCGCTGCACCGCCTCAGCCGAACCTACCATCACGCCTGGCGGATGTGGTATACACTGAAGCGGCAACAGCGCGCTGAAAAGGCCAATCTAAAACTGCCTTATCAGTTTTCCATCCATTTGGCCGACGAAGACGACGAGCATCGGCGCGCCTGGCGGCTCACCGAGGCGCTGTATCGAACGGTCCGCGACGAAACCGCGGCCGACGGCGCCAAGCTGGCCGTGATGATCGTCACGTGCAGCCAGCAGGTGCATCCGCTGCATCGTGCTTCGTTCGAGCAGCGTTACCCGCAAATGGCCAAACACGAATGGGACTGGGACAAGCCCAATCGCCGCGTGCGCGAGATTTGTGAGAAACTGGAAATTCCCTGCCTGGACTTGTTGCCGCCGTTTCGTGCCGCTGCGGCAAAGGATGAAACCGAGCTGCACCATCTGGGCGGGCATTGGACCGCGGCCGGCCACGCCCTGGCCGCCCGAGAACTGCAACGCTTTTTGAACGAGCAGTTTCCGGACCTGGTCGACTCGGCCGAACCCCCCCACGGCTCAACGCCAGCGGCGAGCGTGAACTAACGGTTGCTGCGGCAGCCGTGGAAGCTACTGTTCGCGAACGTGCCGTCCCGCCGAGGCCGACTTGGTCGACCGTATGTGTCGCGCCATTGTCCATCGCGGGCCCGACGATCAAGGCGTGATGATAGACGGCCCGTTGGGGCTGGGGATGCGGCGGCTGAGCATCATCGACCTAGGGGGCGGACACCAGCCGATTTTCAACGAAGACGGCACGGTCGGTGTGGTCTTCAATGGCGAAATCTACAACTATCAGGAATTGCGCCAGGAATTGCTCGACCGCGGCCACCATCTACGCACCCACAGCGACACCGAGACGCTGGTCCATCTGTACGAGGACCATGGCCCCGCCTTCGTCGAACGGCTCAACGGCATGTTCGGTTTCGCGCTCTGGGACGCCAAAGCGAAGCGACTGATGCTGGCCCGCGACCGCATCGGCAAGAAGCCGCTGTACTACGCCTGGACCCCAGACGGCCTGGTCTTCGGTTCGGAGATCAAGTGCCTGCTGGAAAGCGGCGACGTCAGCCGCGAGATCGACCGACAGGCGCTATATCACTATTTCTGTTTGGGTTACATTCCACACCCGCTGAGCGTCTACCAGCAGATTCGCCAGTTGCCGCCGGCCGGCCGTCTGATTGTGGAAGGGGACGGCTTCACGGTCGACCGCTATTGGCGGTTGCGTTCGCAGGTCGATCGCAGTCTGGTGCGCGAAGAAGTGTGCGAAAAGCTGCACGCGCTGGTGGACGACGCCGTGCGGCGACGAATGATCAGCGATGTACCGCTGGGTGCGTTTCTCAGCGGCGGCTTGGATTCGAGCATCGTCGTGGCCCGCATGGCGCAGCACAGCAGCCAGCCGGTTAAGACATTTCACATTGACTTTGGCGATCCGCAGTACAGCGAATTGGAGTACGGCCGGGCCGTGGCCCAGCGGTACGGCACGGAGCATCACGAGCTGGTGGTCCGCCCGTCAGCCCTGGAAGTCCTCGACCAGATCGTCGCTCACCATGACGAACCATTTGGCGACCCCTCGAGCGTCCCCACCTGGTATGTGTCGCAGTTGACCAGGCAGCACGTCACCGTGGCGCTGGCGGGCGACGGCGGAGACGAAAGTTTTGGCGGCTACAACCGCTACCTAGACGCGCTCGCCCGCCGGCCGTTGCCGGCTTGGGCGCGGCACAGCCTGGGGGCGTTGGGGCGGATGGTGCATAGCGTATTGCCTCGCTCCGCGCCGGGCCGACGGTTCTTTCGCAGTATCGGCATGGCGGAGGACGAGTACTTCGCCGTCGGCGCGGAAGAGATGGAAGCCCGCGAATTTCTCTCGCCAGACTACCTCCGCTTGCTCAATGGCGTCTCGACCTATGAGCTGTTGAGACCGCAAATCGCCGCGGGGGACCACAGCGACCGCCTGGCCCCATTTGCCCACTTGGACGCCCAACGCTATCTGCCGGACGACATCCTGGTGAAGGTCGATCGGATGAGTATGGCGCACAGCTTGGAAGTTCGGGCGCCGCTGTTGGATTACCGCGTCGTCGAGTTGGCGGCCACACTGCCCCAGGATTGGAAAATCTCAGACGGCGACACCAAGGTGATTCTGAAGAACGCGTTTCGGGCCGAATTGCCGGCCATGGTGCTCGAGCCGCGCAAGCGGGGCTTTTCCATGCCACTGGCCAAGTGGCTGCGGGGCGAGTTGCGTCCGGCGCTGGAAGAGGCGCTGCACGACCGGTCGCTGGCGGCGTCGGGCATGTTCAATATGCGAGAGCTGCGCGGCCTGGCCCAGGAACACTGGTCGAACGCCCGCGACCGTCGCGGACAATTGTGGCGATTTTTGTTCTTCGCCCGCTGGTGGCACAAGTTTCAGGCCCAACCATCCGTCCGCGCATGAGCCTGAGCACGAAATTCAAGAAGCTCCGAAAAATGTCGGCCGACGAGCTGCGCTGCCGGCTGCGCGACGCCTGGCGGCAGCGCGTGGAACGCGGCGCGTATCGCCGCGGCGTTCGTCGGCGGCTGCCGGCCGACTTTCGGCCCCAGTCGCTCTTGACGCGCGCCGCGGAAATGACGCCCGGCGCCACATCGGGCGCGCTAGAGCAACTGGAGCAAGAGTTTCCGGACGAATACGCACAACTGCGCTCACGCTGCCTGCCGGTTGCCGAGCGGGCGCTGGGGGGCACATTGCGGCTGCTGTCGCGCGAGATCAGCTTGCATCGCGAGCCCAACTGGCGCGCCGACCCGTTGACGGGTTACGAATTTGCGCGGCATTTTTATGCCCACACGCCGGCTGAGTCGTTGGCCGGGCAAGTCGACGTGAAGTACGTCTGGGAACTCAATCGGCATCAATTTGTCGTCGAGCTGACGCGCGGCTACCTGCTCACCAAAGACGAGCGCTACGCCCATCGGTGCGAAGAGTTGCTGTGCGGCTGGATCGCACAAAACCCACTGTATGAAGGCGTCAATTGGACCAGCGCTTTGGAAGTGGCGATGCGTGCCATTAGTTGGCAATGGGCGCTGGCCGGACTGTCCGAGTGGAACGGTTGGCGGCTTGAGTCCCTGGGCCAGATCGCCGCCAGCATGGTCGACCACGCCGAATACCTGCGCCATCACCTGTCGTGGTACTCCAGCCCGTACAATCACCTGATGGGCGAGGCAGCGGGGTTGTACGCGCTTGGCGATTGGTTGTGCGACCTGCCGTCGGCCGAGGCGTGGCGCCGCGTGGTGCTCGACGTGTTGCAGCGCCGCGTGGCGAAGCAATTCTACGCCGACCGGTTCACCGTCGAGCAAGGCGCTGGCTATCACTGGTATACGCTGGGGTTCTTGCTCTTGGTGCTGGCGGGCGAAGCCCGGCGCGGAGAATCGCCGCCGAACTGGGGACCGATCGTGGCCGCCGCGCTTCACGCGGGCGCGGCGCTGGTGCAGC
>CAYWTU010000071.1:0-10875 GCA_964461275.1 uncultured Pirellulales bacterium
GTCCCACATAGCCGACGTCGCTCAAGCGCGTGCTGGCGCCGCCGGCTATTTCGGCCGCCTGGGCCACAAGTTCATCGACCGAGACGGAGGAAAAGTGACCATTCAGCGGCGTGCTAGGATCGAGTCGCCGGTCGACGATCACGGCCAACCCGTGCGCTTGGCGCAAGTTGGCCAGGGCCGGCCGCAAAGTTTGCCCTTGCCAGTCGACCGAAACGCGCGTTGTCCGATTGACATCGGCGACTTGGCGGCTTGCCGGTGCGGCCGGCTCTGCGGCCGTCGCACGCCAGGCCAAAGTGACCAGAAGCGCAGCGGCGGCGGCATGGGTTCGCGAAATTGTCAACGTCATCGTTCTCACCTGGGCAAAGCGTCCGTCCGTCCGGACCGCCCCTGGAGCCCCTTTCACCGTTACAACCCGTTGTGGCTGCGGCCCATTTGGAAAGCGCCCGGCACGAAAAATCATTGGACGTTTCGGCGCCACTGGTTACACTCAAAGCTGCTCCTGGCGCAACGCGCCGGCGCCCTTTTCGCTGATCTCGTCCGCCATCGCCCCGATTCGGCTCGTTTTCCCCCAAGTGCTCCCGTGAGCGACGATCGCCGCACGGCCCGACTTGAAGAATTCTATCAAGCCTACCTGGTGAACCAGGATTCGGCCACGTTCATCAAGCGCGTAACGGAATACTACACGTTGGCGACGCTGGAGCGGTTGCTGGCCGGCAACGTTCGTCAGGCTCGCCGAGCCGCGGCACTGGCGCTGGGTCTGGTGGGAGATTACGAAGTCAACGCGGCGCTGGGGCGGGCGCTGGGCGACGATGACCGTACGGTCCGCACACTGGCTGAAAACGGCATTCGCAACGCCTGGCGACGGATTGGCACCAGCGCGCAGCGGCAGCAACTGGCCGTTGTCATTCGCCTCAACAACGCCCAACAGTACTCCGAGGCCGTCGACCAGGCGACGCGGCTGATTGACGAGGCGCCGTGGCTGGCCGAGGCCTGGAACCAACGGGCAATCGCCTACTACTGCACGTCTCGATATAGCGACGCCATCGCCGACTGCCATCAGACGCTGGAACTCAACCCCTATCACTTCGACGCCGCCACCGGCATGGGGCAGTGCTATCTGCAATTGGGCGACGAATCGGGGGCGCTGGAAAGCTTGCGGAGGGCGCTCAAGCTGAACCCCAGCCTAGAGGGAGTACGGGCAGGCGTCGAATATCTGAGCCGAGCCCGCAAATCGCGGTAGCTGCCCAGGCGGCGGCTGGGCTATCATGGCCGGTTTGTACGAACTGCAGTGCGCATGGCGCAGGCCTGCGGTTCTTCGCCCGTCCGAAGGCGTTTCCTTCCTTGGCCGTCGCAACCAACCGCATCGCCCGTGAGAAGCCCGAGCGCCCCCCCCAAGTCCTGATCTTGGGCGCGGGCATCAATGGCTGCGCGCTGGCCCGAGAGCTCGCGCTCAACGGCGTGGCCGTGACCATGGTCGACACCGGCGACGTCGCCAGCGGAACCACCGCCTATTCGTCGCGGTTGATTCACGGCGGCCTGCGCTACCTGGAATACGGCGAGTTCGACCTGGTTTCCGAATCGCTGGCCGAGCGCACGCGGCTGTTGCGTTTGGCGCCACAGTTTGTTCGTCCGCTGCGGCTATTTGTTCCGGTCAGCAATCGCTGCGGCGGTTTGGCCACGAGCGCCAAGCGATTTCTGCGGCTGGGAGACGATCATCAGACCAAGTCGCGTGGCGTGTGGCTGGTGCGCATCGGGCTGTGGATGTACGACCGCTACGCCCGTGACCCTTCGCTGCCGCGTCATCGCGCGCACGCCGCCGGCCAAGCCAACACGCCGCCGGTGGATGCGCGAAAATACCGCTGGCTGTGTTCGTACTTCGACGCGCAAGTGCAGTTTCCCGAGCGTTTCACGCTCGGCCTGACGCTCGACGCCCTGGCGGCCGCGGACGAGGCCCGGGTTCCGTTTCGATTGTTCACCTATCACGAGGCGCAACTGAACGGCCGCCGCGTGCGCGTCACGCCGATCGCCGGCAATACGGTCGATCCTCCTGAGGGCGCTGAACTCGAGCCGGACCTGATCGTCAACGCCACCGGCGCCTGGGTCGACGAAACGCTGCGACGACTGAACGTACCTTCGCGAAAGCTCTTGGCCGGAACCAAAGGGACTCACTTCTTTACTGCGCACGCCGGGCTGCGGAAATGTCTGGCCGACGGCGCGATTTACGGCGAGGCGGAAGACGGCCGCCCGGTGTTCATTTTGCCGCTGGCAGGCGGCACGCTCGTCGGCACAACCGACATTCGCTACGACCTGCCGCCCGAGACGGCCGTGGCCACGGCCGATGAGCTTTCGTACTTGGTCAAACTGGTCAACGACGTGTTTCCCGACGTGAGGTTGACCGTGGCCGACGTCGATTGGCACTACGCCGGAGTGCGGCCGCTGCCCAGCACCGACGATCATGCGCCGGCCAGCGTTACGCGTCGACACTGGCTGGAGGAACAGAAGCAGGCGCCGCTGCCGATGTTTTCGCTCATCGGCGGCAAGCTGACGACCTGCCGTTCGCTGGCTCAGGAATCAACCCCAATGCTCTTGGCTCGCTTAGGAATGCGGCTGACGCGGACAAGCGCCGCGAGGCCGTTGCCCGGCGGCCAAAGATATCCCAAGTCGTCCGCCGAGGTCGCGGCACGCCAGCAGCAGTTGGCCGCCCGACACGGCCTGCGTTTGGAGAGCGTGCGGGCCATTTGGCAATTGTATGGCAATCCGCTCGACGGCCCCGTGGCCTGTTATGAACCAGACTATCGTTGCCTACCCGGCACGGAATTACCCTTGGGCTTGGTGCGGCGCGCGATCGAACTTGAATTCGTGTCGCGGCTGGACGACCTGGTCGAACGGCGGCTAATGTTGCTGTACGAACCGGGCCTGTGCCACGAGACATTGGCGACATTGGCCCAGGAACTTGTCGCTGCCGGCAAGCTTGCCTCCGCCGAAGCTGCCACGGCCGTGGCGCAAACGACCGACCGGTTGCTGAGGCATTTCGGGCGGAAGCTGAGGTAGTGAGACTGGTGGCAGCCTGTTACTCAACGAATTGCTGCGTTGAATAAAACGCCCATGACCTACTGGACAAACAAAGTTGTGCTTGTGACCGGCGCCTCGGCCGGGCTGGGGGTGGAGATCGCCCGGGCATTCGCCCAGCACGGCGCCAAGGTCGTGGTGGCGGCGCGAGGAGCCGAAGCGTTGGAAAAGTCCGCGGCCAGTTTGCGCAGCGACGGCCTGGACGTCGTTGGCATTCCGGCGGACGTGACTCGGCAGACCGATGTCGAGCGACTGTTGCAGGCGACGGTCGAGCGGTGCGGCCGGCTGGATGTGCTGGTGAACAATGCCGGCAAGTCAGCTCGCCGGGCGGTGCTCGATACTACCGCGGAAGACTTTGCCGCACTCATCGAACTTAATCTGTTGGCCATGGTCCGCTGCACCCGGGCGGCAGCGGCGCACTTGCTCAAGACCCGCGGCTCTGTGGTCAACATTGGTTCGCTGGCCTCCAAGAGCGCCGGGCCGTATTTGGGCGCCTATCCGGCCAGCAAGTTTGCGGTGGCCGCCTATTCGCAGCAATTGCGGTTGGAATTGGGTCCGAACGGGTTGCACGTGCTGCTGGTCTGTCCGGGACCGATCGCACGGGACGAACCACGCGTGGTCGACGAAGCCGAATTGGCGCGCCTGCCGGCCAGCGCCCGCAAACCGGGCGGCGGTGTGAAGACCAAGGCGATCGATCCGGCCCACCTGGCGGAAGACATTGTGGCGGCGTGCCAGTCGCGGCAGGCCGAGATGGTGCGGCCTGCCAAGGCGCGAATTCTCTTCGCGCTGGCGCAGCTTTCACCGCGACTGGGGGACTGGTTGGTGCGCAGGAACACCTAACCGGGGAGCGACTCGATCACGCCGTCCGGCTATTGAGTCGGGTCACTTTTCGCGCAACAGTTCGCCCGCCTGGCGCAGCATCGCCACCAACTCGGGGTGATTCGGCGCCTCGTGCAGCGCCAGGCCCAACTGTTCGACCGCCGCGGGGCCTTGGCCGAGCGCGATGAGCAGCCGTGCGAACTGTTGCCGTTGATTCCAGGGGATGGCAGGATCCTTCGCGGTCGAGCGGAAACAAGCCGAGACCCAGTCGTAGTTTTCCGGCCCATTCGGCGGCCGCCGCTGGCGGTCCAGGAGTTGTTTCGCTTCGGGCCACAGCGACGCGGCTTGGCGCATGTCTTCGACCGCGGCGGGGACGTCTCCCAGCGATGAATAGGCCGCCGCTAGTCGCAGGTGCGAATTTCGTAGGTTCTCGTCGCCCGCGGCACACGCGACGCGCGTCTGTTTCTTCTTCAAGGCGATCAACTCCGGGGCGTGCGTAAGGTGATACACCAGTTGCGAATCGGCTAGCGACCAGAGTCGGTGGTGATGTTGCGGCAGATCGACGTTCGCGATTGTCTCCCGCGAAGCAAGGTGCGCATTCGACGCCTCGGCGGCAATTGGGCGGCCGTTCCAGCCGCCGATGCAATAGGTCCACACCCCTAACAATTGCACCGCCACGGACCAAGCGGCCAGAGTCTTGAACCAGCGCAGCAGGCCGGGGCGCTCGACGATTTCGTCGAACACCGGGACCATTAGCAAGCAGACCAGCGGCAGCGTGTCGACAATGTGCCGGTAACCATAGCTCCAGCCGCCCCACCAATCGAAGTGATTGAACTCCACGCACCAGATGGCCAGCACGGCCCCAACCAACGGCCGCCAGGCCTGCCACGCGCGGCTTTTCAAAATGCGCGCCGCTCCCCAGAAGGCGAACAATACAAACGGCGAATAGACCAGCAACCCCCGCGACGGGCTCAGCATTAGTCCGAGCGCACCTTGCAACATCGTTCCCTGCCAGATTTGCGCCTTACCGGTCTTGAACTCGGCCACGTTGACGATGGCCGTCTGGCCAAATCGCCATGGGGCCCCAAACGATTGCCAGTTGTACCAGGCTAGCGCCAGCCCGAGCGGCGCCGCCGCGGCCAACAGCGGCAGCAGCAGCCGTCGCCTCCACGCTAGCGCGGCCAGCGCCAGACTGAACAGCGCCAAAACGCTGGTCGGTCGACACCAGGTAGCCGCCGACAACGCCAAGCCGGCGGCGGCGGCCAGTCTGGGCCGTTCTGTTGAAGCGGCCTTCAACCAGGCCGTCACACCCAGCATCAAGAACAATTCGGTGGGCCCGTGTTGCCAAAGCAACTGGCTACTGGTGCTCCAAACGCACGTCCCCAGGGCATAGGCCAGCGTTAGCGCTAACGCTCGCTGCGGGCTTATATATAACGAAGCGCAGTACAACAGCAGCACGGCCGAACCGGCAACGCACGCGGCCGCCACCCCTTTGCCGGCGTACCACAAGAGGTCCTGCCGCTGACGCAGGTCGGGCCAAGCGGCACGCAGCGCCGCGACCACTGGAACCGCCGTCAGGCCCGCTCCAGGGCAAAACGTGCTGGCGTACTTGCCGGGCACGGGCGTTGGCACGATCACGTCGCGGAATTTGTCGTCGCCGTGAACGGCGCTGAGCCGGCCATCTCTTTCCGCGATCCGCAGCGATTCGTCCAGGCCAGTTATGGCGACCGGCGCCGATTTATCCTGGATGTGAACCTGCCAGCGGAAGTGCTCGGGCAACTCGTTTGCCTCAAACCATAGGTCGCCCTGCTCGACGACGCTCAGGGCCAATACCATATTGACGTAGGTGTCGGTAATCAGGCACAAGCCGCCGGGCAAATAGGCCAACCACAACCCCAGCCACAAGGCGACGTACCACCAGCGCGGCGGCGTTTCGTGGGCGGCTTTGTCTATCGTCGCGGGCTGTTGGAGCGGTTTTAACATCAGGCGTGGCAAACCTCTCAGCCGATTTGGCGGCGCGTCAGAAACGCGTTGCAGCGCCGCACGTAGCCAAGCGATTACGGCAATTGTCCTAGTCGATGGGCCGCGCGAATCAGGTCCCGGCGCACGAACGGATCATACGGATTGGCGCACACTGCCTCGCTCAATTCGGCCAGGGCAGCGCCGCGCCGGGAGGCGGCCGCCAACACCAAGGCCCGACCTTGACGTGCCGAAGCCAAGCCGGGCGCCCATTGGATGGCCTGCGCAAATGCCTCGGCCGCCTCGCTACGCTGCGCGCGTTGCCAATACGCCGTACCGAGCAGCACCCACGCCTCGGCGAAATCGCGGCGCTGTGCTACGGCCCGGCGCAGGAGGTCGACGGCCGGCTCAATTCTCCCCGCCTCCAGCGCTACCAAGGCCTGGGCGTACAAGGAGACGTAAGGCGTCTGGCGCTCCTCCGCCGCCTCCGCCGCCAGGTGCAGCAGCTCCGCCGCCTGCGCCTCCGCCGCCTCGCGATTCGCTGCCACGACGGCCCCAAACGCCTCGGGTTGCCGTTGGAACAGCCGTTGGGCTAGGGGCATCTCGATCGCCGCGATTGTGGGATACGCCGCCGCTGTAATTTCCGGCGGGGCCAGGGCGCTGTCAGGGTCCTGAGCCAGCGCCGCCGCAACGATCCACCAGGGCCCCAGCGTGGCCATCACAGCCAGCCAGCGCCGCCACGGTCTTGTTCCAACCAGGCTCACTATTCTGCATCCCAAGAGCGCCAAGTTCCTCATTCGGCAAGGTCCGTATCCAACGGCTTCGCCGCTCGCCTCAGTCTACCGGTCCACTGTGTACGCGTCCACGAATGACGCCCTTGCTCGTTGCCGCCGCACCGGACATGATGTTCTCGGCAGCGAGTGTTAAGCGACAGAACTCGTCGATGCACGGCCATTCGGCATTCGACGGCAACCGGGAGCGGTAATGGACTGGATCCGTTGGGCGATCGATTTCTTCTTGCATATCGACAAGCATCTAGGCGACGTGATCCACGATTACGGCGGGTGGACGTACGCCATTTTGATTCTCGTCGTGTTCTGTGAGACCGGGCTGGTGGTGACGCCGATCCTTCCGGGCGATTCGCTGCTGTTTGCGGCAGGCACCTTCGCGGCAATTGGCCAACTAAACGTGCATTTCCTGTTCCTGGCCTTGAGTGTGGCGGCCATCTTGGGCGACACCGTGAACTACGCCGTCGGCCACTACTTGGGGCCCAAGGTGCTCAACTCGCGCTGGAAGCTGATCAAGCAGGAACACCTGGACCGGACCAAGGCGTTTTACGAGAAGTATGGCGCCAAGACGATCATCCTGGCGCGCTTCGTGCCCATCGTGCGCACTTTCGCGCCGTTCGTAGCCGGCGTAGGCGTGATGAACTACGGCCAGTTCTTGCTCTACAACGTGGTGGGGGGCGTGGCCTGGGTGGCGCTGTGCGTCTACGCGGGGTACTTCCTGGCCAACTGGAGCTTCGTCAAGGAAAACTTCAGCGTGGCCATCCTGGCGATCATCTTTGTCTCCGTGCTGCCGATGGCCTGGGAGATATTCCAAGGTTGGCGAGCCGGACGCGGCAACGAGCCGGCCCGTTCGGAATGACGCACGACCAGGTCTTGCATCGAAAAGAATCAGCCGTTCCCGCGATCGGGTAGATCCGCGGGAACGGCCGCTTTGCACCCAGACGAAGGTCGTCGGGCGTTTCGGGGGACGACTACGTGGTTGGGTTAGACCCGGTGGCGCGCCCGCCGCTGGCGCCAAACCAAAAGCCCCCACGCGGCGCCTCCGACTCCGAGCAGTACGCTGCTGGAAGGCTCGGGCACCATCTCCACTCCAAACCGATACGTGGCGATCTCGCTGGAAACAAGATTTGTCTCGCCTGGCCCCAGATAACCGGATACTTGCAGATCAACCTCATAGATACCCGGAGCCGTAAACCCGAAGTTGGCGTCCGTGTGGTTCCCGGCCAACTGCAAGAACAGGTCGTCGCCGCCAATGCCGTCCGCGGTCGACATCCAAACGGTCGTCGACATGCCGCTATTGGTCCAAACCGAAAACTGACCTGGGCCGCGGACATCCCTCAGCGCGAACCGCAGCCACTCGCCAACTCCGCTAGCGCGAGGATCCAACTCCAGGTACGAAGCAAACGTACCGGGGTCGATCTCCTCGGCGCCGAATCCCAGAAACGGCAGCGAGGGGTTCTGCACCTGCGGCACGACCCACACGTCGCCCCCGGCGCCGGCCCCAATAAACTCCCATTCCGGCCCCGCTGGCTGCGTGGTCTGGCCGCTGGGCCCGACGTAGAACAGAACCTCGCCAGGCTCGTGCTCAATATCGTTGTCCTCGTCGTGGACCTCCATTTCCAGTTCACCCCCTTCGTAGGCGGCGCCAATATCCGCATGTTCGGTGGTGATGATGACTGTGGCGCGGGCGGACGCCGCCGACCAGGCGGCGACCAGCGCCAGGGAAAACAAAGCTGCTCGTCTCATGAGACAATCCCCTGCAAAAAAGGAACGAAACCTTAGCCCCTCACAAAAACGCCTCGCGCCGAACATCGGCGCGTTCGCAAGAAACTCGTGATCAAACATCCCAGCGCTCCGACGATGGCCAATGCCAAGCCGGACGGTTCGGGGACGTTCTGCAGCCGGGTGACCGCCGCAAAGTTCACTTGCCCCATCCCCGTGGCAAACGAACCGCTGGGGACGTGGGGCAGCGCCGCCACGTCGAACGGACTCGAAATGCCGTCGCTTGCGTCGGCATAGAGAAACGTCTGGCCATCGGGGGCAATCCGCATCACACGGTTCGTCAGATAGTCGGCCGCGTAGAGATCGCCGTTGGAGTCGAAGGCCAAACCTGTGGGAGTGGCGATGCCGTCCAAAGCGTCGGCAAACACGCTGCCAACTCCCGCCGGCGTGAACTTGTAAATCTTGCTGGTCAGCACGTCGCTGACGTAGACGTTGTTTGATTCGTCCACCGCCACGCCGAACGGGGCCAATAGGCCATCGCCCGAATCGGCGAACGTGGTCACGTTGCCCAAGCTGTCGATCTTCGCCAGGCGGCGATTGGCCAAGTCCGCCACGAACAGTTGATCGCTGGAGTTGGCCGCCATGCCAAACGGGCTGTTCAATCCGGCCGTCCCGGCCACGAACACGCTCCCGACGCCCGCCGAGTTCACCTTGGCAACGGTGTTGGTCAGGTAGTTGCTTACAAATAGGTTCCCGGCCGTGTCGAACGTCATGCCGCTGGGGGTGATGACGCCATCGGCCGCGTCGGCAAAGGTGCTGGCCGTGCCAGACGGCGTAATCTTGGTCACCCGGCTGCGCAGTACGTCCGCCACCAGCAGATTGCCATTGGCGTCGTAACGATTGGCCAGCGGCGCCAACAGACCGTCGCCTGCGTCTGCCAGCAAGGTTGGGCGAGCCGCCACGTCGAAATTCAGAACCGATGCCGTATTCAGCGACGCCACCGAGACCGGGCAGGAAAGCTGGGTCTCCACGCCAAAGTAGTAGGTCGTTACGGCGCTGGCCGTTGGGTTGGTCTGCCCGGCGCCCAAGTACCCCGAGGCCTGCACGTCTACTTCATAAATGCCCCTTTGGCTGAACGCCCAATTCATGTGACTGTGACTGCCAGGCACAACGAAGAACGCGTCGGTGGAGGTGATGCCGCCCGAGAACGACGACATCCACACGGTGGGCGTGCCGAACGTGCTCCCCTGGTACAGGGAGAAATGCCCCGGGCCGCGCACGTCGGTGAGGGTCAGCTTAAGCCAGCGACCCGTGCTGTTGACGCGGGGGTCGCTTTCAAAATAGGGCGGAAACAGCGTGGCGTTGACGCCGCTGGCGTTGGCCCCCGCGTAGAGCAACGTGGTGGCCTGGGTCTGCGGTAGTATCCAGACGTCGTTGCCGGCGCCCGCCCCCAGAAAGCTCCACTGCGACCCGGCCGGCTGCGTCCCCTTGGCGGTTCGATCGACGTACAACAGCACATCGTCGGTCTGATAGTTGATGTCGTTGTCCCGTTCATCCACCGAAAGCGCCAGGCCGCCGGCATAGTCGAGCGCGAACACGTCGGTGTGTTCGGTCGTCAGAATGGTCGGACACCACGGCGCCGGCGGAAGCGCGGCGCGGACGACGGGAACGACCGAACCTAAGATGGCCAGGGCAGCCAGCGGAATGAGGGGCATTTGCCGGTCGATGACGCGGGGGAGCATGTTGAGGTTCCTCGAATGGTTTTGGTGTGCCAGGGGTTGTGTTTCTGACAGGTCCGTTGTCGCCCGGAGCTATCGCGGCAGCGCCGGGTTGTCGCCGGCTTCGATCCGGCCGCGGAACGTCGCGGCGTCGATCCGCTCGACGTGTCCGTCTAGGTACAAGTAGTGAGAAATGCCGCCGGTTCGGTCGTTCTGGTGACTGGACCAATGCCGGTCCGGATGGATGTCTAGATAGACCTTTTTCCAGCGTTTTTTGGGGTCGTCTCCTTGCTTGACCCAATTGCGAGAATGGGTGTGGTCATCGAATTCGGTTGCCCCCTCGGAATCGTTGGACTTCAAGGCCAGGTTGGAATACGACGGGAACAGTACGATCGTCTGCGTGGTGGTTTGCACCTTGTTGAATTTCAACTTCGACAGACCGTCAGAGTGTTCGATCGTCAGGTACTCGTTGAGCTTGTAGCTGGTTCCTTTGTTGCGAAGGCGCACGTCGCCGCGGGTGTCCGAGGGACAGATCCGCACCTTGTCGACCTGTTCGATCGGGGGCAACGGATCGTCGGGCGTAGGCTCCCAGCGCTTGCCTTCCATGTACGGCGCCAGGGAGTAGATCCACGACGCGGTGGGGCTGAACGCTCCATGGGTCGACCCGGGAAACGCGCCGCGGTTGTATTCGCAATACATGTGAATGGCGATGCCGAGTTGATGCAGGTTGTTGGCACAACTGGTGGCGCGGGCCGATTCCCGGGCCGCCTGCACGGCCGGCAACAGCAAACTGATGAGAA
>CAYWTU010000072.1:0-10859 GCA_964461275.1 uncultured Pirellulales bacterium
TGCAACCAGCCGATCAGTCGGCGGCCGCCGACCCTGGCCGAATTGCCGCCCTGGCCCCGGCCCGCACTTACATCGTCGGCCTGATTACGCTCTTCGCCGCGATTACCTGCACGTTCGGCAACCTGGCGGCCTACGGCCAGACGAACATCAAGCGGCTGCTGGCTTACAGCACGATCGCCCACGCCGGATACTTGATGATGCCAGTGGCGGCGGCGGTGGCGCTGGTTGACGTTGACGCCAGCCGCGCGGAAAACGCCGTAGCCGCCCTGTCGTTTTACGTCGCCACGTACTTGTTCATGAACCTGGCGGCGTTTGCCGTGGTGGCTTTCTTGCGCAATGCGATGCGGAGCGAAGAAATTGCCGACTATGCGGGCTTGATCAAGACCTGCCCGGCTTTGGTGGTGGCGATGACGCTGATCTTCTTGAGTCTGATCGGCATTCCGCCGCTGGCCGGCTTTGCGGCCAAGTTCAATATTTTCGCCGCGCTGGCCGACGCCAAATTGTGGTTCCTGCTGGCGGTGGGCGGCTTGAACACGGTGATCAGCCTGTTCTACTACCTGCGCGTGATTAAGGCCATGACGCTGGAACCTGAGCCTGCCACGCGGGCGCCATTCAATTTTTCGATGCTCAGCGTGGAGGGCGTGTACGTGGCGGCAGTCACGTTGCCGGTGCTGCTGTTGGGCGTCTGGTGGGACGGGCTGAACACCTGGGCCCGGCAGGCCGTGAGCCTGTTGTTGTCGTAGAATAGAACGCCTGCGGTGCACGGACGGCCTAACCAATTCTGGCCGTCGCCGCCGCACAAACCATTGCCGCGAGTCAACGGATGAATTCCGCCGACGCCATTGACCCCTTGCAGCGCCTGCTGGCCGTTTTGCACCGGTCGTTGCCGATGTTCCTAGCCGAAGTGGGCGTGTGGACTCAGGCCAAAGATGAGCGGGCGGTGCAGACGCTCAAGAACATCGTGGCCGACCAGAAAGCGTTGGCCGCTCGCGTGGCCGAGTTAATTTTGGAGCGGGCGCCACGGATCGACGTTCCGCAGTACCCCATCGGTTTTGCCGACGCTCATTTCTTGTCGCTGGACTCGCTGGTAAGCCGGCTGCAGTCCGAGCAGCGCCTTGCCATCTCCACCATGGAAGCCTGCGTGCAAGAGCTGTCGACCGATCCAGTTGCCAAATCGCTGGCCGAAGAAGCTTTGGGCTCGGAAAAGGCGCACTTGGAAGCCATTGAAGAATTGGCAGGAGCGGCCGGCGCAAAGAGCCTTGCTTGACGCGCCCGTCATGACCACGCCGCTTCAACTCATTGATACGCATGCACACTTGGACCAGGACGAGTTCTCGGCCGACAGGGAGGCCGTCCTGGCGCGTGCATTCGAGGCGGGCGTGTGGGCCGTCATCTCGATCGGCGTCTCGGCCACTTCGAGCGCAGCCACCGTCGAGTTGGCGACCCGCTATGCACCGCGCGTCTTCGCGGCCGTAGGGATTCATCCCAATTACTCGCACGAGGCGCTGCCGGGCGACTGGGATCAGATCGTTGCCTTGGCCAGCCGGGACCGCGTCGTGGCGCTGGGCGAGACCGGCCTGGACCGCTTTCGCGATCATGCTCCGCTGGCGGTGCAGCAGGAATACTTTGCACGGCATCTGGAGTTGTCGCAGCAGTCCGGTCTGCCGTTTATCGTACACACCCGCGACAGTCAGTTTGAGACGCTGGAAATGTTGCGGCAGGCCCGCCGTCGCGGTCCGCTGATTGGCGTGATGCACTCCTTCACCCACGACACGGCATGCGCGGCCGAATGTGTCGAACTGGGGATGCACATTAGTTTCGCTGGAATGGTGACGTTCAAGAAATCGGACGAGCTGCGTCGGACGGCCGCCGCCGTGCCGGCGGACCGGTTGCTGGTCGAGACCGATTCGCCCTACCTGTCGCCCCAACCCCTGCGCGGCAAGCGAAACGAGCCGGCGCATATGGTGCATACGGCTGCCTGCCTGGCCGAAGCACGGGGACAGACGCTGGCCGAGCTGGCCGCCCTGACGACCGCCAACGCCCGACGGCTATTCGGGCTGCCGGGCGGTTGAGTTGCAACCTTCGCTGGGCCCGAAAACCACCGCGCGACGGTCGAACCGACTGGGGATGGGGTCCATTTTTAACCGGCCAAAGTTCGGTTCAGTGTTGGCAGACGCCCGGCGTCCAGATTAAACTTCCCAGGAAGCTAACGGAAAAATTCACCTGGCTTGGCGCGTTGCAAGCGATGCCGCGCCAAGGTGCGGCCGAAGCTCACAGGAGGTTGTGGGAACAGAGGTCCGAGTCGGTCGAACCGCTCGCGGTCAGGAGGCGCGACGTACGACGCTTTTGAAGTATTCCGCAGTCGATTGTGGAGGAGACTTCCCGATGGTCCTGACGCCTAGCACGATGTTGCCCCTGGGCACTACAGCCCCCGGCTTCACGCTCACCGACACCACCCGCAAGCGGGTCTCACTGACCGATTTTAAAGACGCGCCGGCGGTGGTGATCATCTTCATGTGCAACCATTGTCCGTACGTGCGGCACGTCGCCGACGGGCTGGCTGACATCGCCTGGGACTATCAACAGCAGGAGGTGGCGTTCATCGGCATCAACTCGAACGACCCGCACCTGTATCCCGACGATGCGCCGGACAAAATGGCGGAAGAGGTCAAGAAGCACGGCTACAGTTTCCCTTATTTGTTCGACGACAAGCAGGACGTGGCGAAGGCGTATCGGGCCGCCTGCACGCCCGACTTTTACGTGTTCGACCGCGAACGAAAACTGGTGTATCGCGGTCAAATGGACGATAGTCGTCCGGAAAACGGTGTGAAGGTGACAGGGCGCGACTTGCGGGCGGCGCTCGATGCAGTGCTGGCTGGCGAAACGGTCAACCCCGATCAGAAGCCGAGCATCGGCTGCAATATCAAGTGGAGGCCCGGCCACGAACCGGACTATGCTAAGGCAAAGTAGGGCGGCGTTTGCTATCGAGCGCTGCTCGCGGCGATGTCGGCGGGTTTTGTTCTACTAGGGAGCCAGCGCTTGGCGGAGCCAGTTCGTCGAGTCGCTCCACAGCGTGTCGCGAAACCAGGGACGAAAGTAGCCGAAGTGACCGATCTGCTTGGCGCCGATTTGGGTCGGGAGCACGTGCCGGTGTTGGCCGACGGCGTGGGGATAGAATTCCAGGAGCCGCTCCACGCTTGAGTGCGGCGCGAACGGATCGTCGGCAAAGCTGTACGCCATGAGCGGGCCGGTGAACCGTCGATAGCCGCCGCACGCCTGATCGCCTAGGCAATCGTGCAAGTAGCCGGCGGACCTTCCCCAGCGGGCCCAGTCCAACCCTACGCCAGCCGGCAGGTTCTCACCTAAGCCCAGTCGCCGCGAGGGGCAGTAGCCCAGTCCGCGAGTCAACGCCGGCACGATGGCCCACCAGAATACGGCCAAAAGGTACTTGCGCGGGGCGGGCCAATTCTTCCAGTAGCCGTGTTGCGAGGCGACGGTCAGAGCCGCGCGAACCTGACCGCAGTTTTCCGCCAGGCCCAAAATTTGGCCGCCTACGCTGTGGCCGATGTAGCCCAGCGGAAGTTCGCGCCGCGGGCCGCCTTGGGCCCAGTCGAGGGCGGCGGACAAGTCGAGTTGACCCCATTGGTGCAATCGGGCGTGGTAGCCGCGCAACGCCGGCGGGGCCGAGCCGCCTACGCCGCGATAGTCGAACGTCAGCGCGCCTAGGCCTTGCTGGGCGAGATACCCGGCGAACAAGGCGTAGTACTCCTTGGGCACGCCGAGTGCTCCGCCGATGACCGCGACCCCGGCCAGCGGCGCCTCGCGCGGCGCGGTCCAGAGGGCGGCCAGCGCATGGCCGTCGCGGGCCTGCAAGGCAACCGGCTCGGTGGCGTATGAATCGTTGCGGGACATGTAGGAGTTTGTCGCCGTGGGCCGACGCTCGGCAACGATTTTAGCCGGCTGCGGCCGCGTCGTCAGGCGGGGTGAGACCGTCTCGTTTTGACAACTCAGCCTATCTCGCCAAGAATTGCTGGCGACAGCGCCGTAGGCGGCGCGGTTGGCCTTGGGACTGGTTTCTCGAATTGCCGGAAGTGCCGATGATCTTCGGCGAAAATCCCGTCTTACAGCGTGAGCTGCTATCGAACCTGCGTTCGCCGCGGGCGTTTGTGCTGTTGGGCAGTTACCTGTTGTTGTTGGGTGGGTTGGTCTATCTGGCTTGGCCGCAGGATCGGCGGATCGACGTCACCCATACCGAGGCCTCGCGGCGGTTGGTCGATTTGTTCTTTTTGGGCCAGTTCGTCTTGGTGGCTCTGATGGCGCCCAGTTTCGCTGCCGGTTCGATCACGGGCGAGAAAGAGCGGCAGACCTATGAAATGCTCCTGGCCAGTCCGCTGACGCCGCGGGCGATCGTGGCGGGCAAACTGCTGGCGTCGCTGTGCCATTTGGGCCTGTTGGTGGTGGCGTCGCTGCCGATTGTGATGCTGTGCCTGCCGCTGGGGGGCGTGTCGCTGTACGAGGTGCTGGCGGCCTACCTGGCGCTGATGATGTCCACGCTGACGTTCGGCATGATCAGCATCGCCGCCAGCGCCTATTTTACCCGCACGTTCGCGGCGCTGGTGGTTTCGTATCTGTTGATTCTCCCCTTGGCCATGCTCGGGGCGCTGTTCTGGACGGGGTTGGGGAGCAGTGCCGCGCTGCGGTTGGTGGTGATGGCCACACTATTGCCACTCGTCTGCGTCGCGGTGACGGCGCTGCTGTACCGGCTCGTGCGCGAGCGGCTGTTGTATCCGCCCGACGTCGGCAGCGAGGGCAAGCAGGTCGTCGATGAAGAGCAGGAAATGCACGAAGCGGTCGGCTTGGTGATTCAGCGCGGACAGTTCCCCGACGTGTTGTTCGCCCCCACCAAGCGCAGCGACCTGTTGGAAGACGGCAGCAACCCGGTGTTCGACAAGGAACTCCGCAGCGAGATCTTCAGCCAAGGGACGCTCATGCTGCGGATTGTGATCCAGATGAGCATTTTGCTTGCGGTGCCCGCCATGTGGGTGTTTCTGTACATGCGGCCCAACTTAGCGCCCTGGTACGCCAGCTATGTACTGCTCTTCAACGTTATGGTCGGGCCCGTCTTTTCGGCCGGCAGCGTGACCGGCGAACGCGAGCGAGAAACGCTCGACCTGCTCCTAACCACGATTCTGGCGCCGTGGACAATCCTTTGGCCCAAGCTCGTTTCGGGCCTGCGGGTCTCCAGCGTGTTGACGTTGTTTCTCGTCTGGCCGCTGGCTCTGGCTTGTTTCTTGGTTCCGCAGTTGCTGGTGAATTGGACGAGCATCGTCGGCTATTTGCTGATTGTGCTGCTCACCTGTCTGACGACGGCCAACGTGGCGCTGTTCTCGTCGGTGGTGTTTCGCAAGACGGCCACGAGTCTGATCGTGACCTACATGGTGCTGCTCGCGCTGTTCGCGGCGCCGGTGTTGGCGGAGCGGTTCGCGGAGGTGTTTCTGCCACGGTCGCCGGCGGCGGCCGGCATTCACGCCGCCACGCTCACCAGCCCGTTCGCGGCCGCATTCGCGTTGCCGCTGTCGTTCGAGGTCGACATCGAAATTGGGTTGATGCCGCGACGTGCCGACTGGCCCTTGGTGTGGAGTTACGTCGCATTCACGGCACTGGGCAACGCGGCGCTGCTGGGGGTGATGGCCTGGCTGTTCAACACCCGCTGGCGCGTGGCGCAGTAGCTCGCCCGCCGTGGTTGGCAGTGCGGTTGTCGGTCACTAACCCGCTTCGCGGCATCGGGTTAGCCGACTTCATGTGTTCTTCATAATTCCTTTGCAGGACCATCACGCAAACTTCACAGAATGCCTTCGAGACGTTAGTTGCGGCCTGCTTGGGGTGTGCGACAATGCGGTGCGCAGTAGTCGAATGGACGCATACAGAGAAACCGCAGATTACATAGCGGCCAACCGGCCTAGGCCAAACCGAAGTAACGCAAAAACGCAGAGGCGCGAAGCGTGCATAGCCAGGGCAACGAGTACAGAGAGGTAGGGTGCTGTTGAGCGGCGCGGGCGGCCAACTATCGCCTTCAACGATTTCGCCGCGAAACGCACCGACGCCGGCGGTTCAAGGTGCGTTTCGCGACGAATGCGCGGTAAAAAGTGGCGGCGCAACATGCGCCGCTCAACAGCACCCTACACACATTTGCGTTTCCCTTCCTTGCGACTCGTAAATGGTGCAGATTCGTGGTGGGTCTGCCGACCCACCCTACGGCTATTGCAAGACAATCGACCGCGGCGAACCCAACTACAAGACAACCGAAGGAGAAGGATGGATCATGAATCGCCTGGCCCGTTGGAATTGCGTTGCCGCCGCCTTGACGTTGGGGCTGTTGAGCCTGTCGGCCGGGTGCGGGCAGTCACCGCCGCCTGTGGGCACGCCCGCGGCCGACTCCGGAGGAGCGGGCAATGGCGCCGCGGCCGCAGCCAGTGCGTTGCAGGCGAGTTCCGGCGCGGGGAGCGTGGCGCTCGACCCGGCCTTGCCGGCCTACAAACCTGCGGCCGAAAGCGTCGCCGGATCGATCAAAAGCATCGGCTCGGACACGATGAACAACCTGATGACGTTGTGGGCCGAGGGGTTCGCCAAGTTTCATCCCAGCGTGCAGGCGGCCGTTGAGGGCAAAGGGAGCAGCACCGCACCGCCCGCCTTGATCTCCGGAACCGCCGCGTTCGGACCGATGAGCCGGCCGATGAAGCCCAAAGAGATCGGCGAATTCGAGGAGAAATTCGGCTACAAGCCGGCTGAGCTCAACGTCGCGATTGACATGCTCGGTGTGTTCGTCCATCGCGACAACAAGTTGGCCGGGCTGACATTGCCGCAGGTCGACGCCATTTTTTCCAAGACGCGCAAGTTTGGCGCGGCCGAAGACATCCGCACCTGGGGTCAGTTGGGTCTGAACGATCCGGGCTGGGCTAGCCAACCCATCAGCCTGTACGGCCGCAACGCCGCCTCGGGAACGTATGGATATTTTAAGAGCAACGCGTTGGGCGAAGGCGATTTCAAGGACACGGTTAAGGAGCAGCCGGGCAGCGCCGCCGTGGTGCAAGGCGTCAGCCGCGACCGTTTGGCCATCGGCTACAGCGGCATCGGCTATCAGACAGCCGACGTGCGGGCATTGGCATTGGCCAGTGAGGAAGGCGAGGCGTTCGTTCCCGCCACACCGGATCACGCCTATTCGGGCGATTACCCGTTGGCGCGGTATTTGATGATTTACTTGAATGCCGAGCCGGGATCGGATTTGGACCCCTTGCGGCGCGAGTTCTTGCGGTTCGTGTTCAGTCGCGAGGGTCAAGAACTGGTCGTCCGCGATGGATACTATCCGGTTCGGGCAGAGATGGCCAAGGCGGCGCTGGCGAAAGTGGGAATTGCCGACTAATGAGTGGTCCAGCCACGAGAATTGAGCAAATCCAACTATTTGCCCCCGGTCAGTGACCGGGGGTCGAACGCGTCAGTCCACATTACGATTTCTGCGGGTCAACAGGGGCGCTTTGGCGATCAGCGATTGCCGGCCGATTCACGTTCGCGACGCAGGTCTCCTTTTCCGCCGAACTTCGGTGAACTGACGATGGCACAGGCACAGTCATTCACCGGCCGGACCCGGAGGCGCCAAACGCGGTGGACCGTTAAGGCGATCGATCGGCTATCGAGCGCCGTGATCACGGTCGGCGGCGTGGGGGCAATCGTAGCCGTGTTGGCGGTGTGCGTGTTCCTGATGTGGGTGGCGCTGCCTCTGTTTTGGCCGGCGCAACTGGGCCCTCCGCAAGCGATGGCCGTTCATTGGCCCGGCGGCGAGGCGCCGACACGGTTGAGAGTGAACGACGGTCACAACCTGGCTTGCGGCTGGTTTCCACAGACCGGCGCCCTGCAAGCCACGCGACTGGACAATGGCCTAACGGCGCCGATCGCAGGTTGGCGCATGGAACCCAAGATAACCTCCGCGTCGCTGGCGCCGTCCGGCGCCCTTTCGGCGATCGGTCGCGCCGATGGCGCCGTGTCTGTGGGCCGGCTGGAATTCACCGAACGCGACTACTCCGCCCAGGAGTTGCCATCAGAGGTGATCGCGCAGCTAGACGCACGGCCGGGCGAACTGGTGGACTTTGATGGCGGACTTGTGGAGCGAAAGCGCCAAGGGGGTTATCGCCGGCACGGGCTGGATTTCGGTTTGCTGGCCATTCCCGCGGAACAAACGGCGGCCATTCGATTAATTGACGCTGTCGAGCGCGGCGCCCAACAGCTTGTGGCCACCGTGGTCGACACAGGCGAGGCCAAACTGCTGCGCATTCGCCGCGGCGCCGACGGTGAAGCGGACGTGCGGACAATCGACTTGCCCTACGAGGCTGACGCCGCCGGCGCGGCTCCGTGGCGGGTGATGCTCTCCGGCCTGGGCGACAGTGTTTTTCTGGCCTGGGAAGACGGCCGACTTATTCGGTTCGCCGTTCAGGCCGGCAAGGCGCATGTCGCCGAGACAATTGACCTGACGCCCCAGGCCAACGCCAAACTGACGGCGCTGGAGTGGCTGGCGGGCCGCTCGACGCTGGTGGCCGGCGATTCTCAAGGCAACGTCGGCGCGTGGTTCACCGCCCGCGAGGAGGATCAATCTGGTAAGCCGGTTCGTCTGGTGCACGCCCATCGGTTCCCCGCCGGCCCCGGCGGCGTGACCGCGCTTGACGCTTCGGGCACGCAGCGAACGATCGCCATTGGCTACGCCGACGGCACGCTGCGGTTGATGCACGTCACCAGCGGAAAGCTCTTGGCCGAAGGTAAGCCATTAGGGCCATCGCCGCTGGAGACCGTGGTCTTGAACCCCAAGAACGACGCTCTAATCGTCATGAGTTCGGACCGAGCGGCCATGCAAACGGTCGACTTGCGTCACCCCGAGGCCAACCTGGCGTCGCTATTTTCTCCGGTTTGGTACGAAGGGTACTCCCAACCGGAGCACGTTTGGCAATCATCCAGCGGCAGCGACGACTTCGAACCGAAGCTGGGGTTCTGGCCGTTGGTGTTTGGCACGCTGAAGGCGACGTTTTATTCGCTGTTGTTCGCCGTGCCGATTTCGCTTTTGGCGGCGGTCTACACGAGCGAGTTCATGCGTCCGGCCGCGCGGTTGCGGGTCAAGCCGCTCGTTGAATTGATGGCCAGTCTGCCCAGCGTGGTGCTCGGATTTTTGGCGGGATTGATATTGGCCCCGTGGGTCGAATCGCAACTGCCCGCGGTTTTGTTGGCGGTTGGCATGGCGCCGGTAGGCTGGATGCTCGGTGCCCGCCTGTGGCAGCTATTGCCGATGTCGGTGTCGTTGCGTCTGCCGCAATTACGGATCGTCGGACTGGCCTTGGCGCTGGCGGTTTCGCTTTTAACGGCCTGGCAAATGGGCCCCTGGCTGGAGCGGCAAATGTTTAACGGTGACGCCAAGTTGTGGCTTAGCGGCGGCGATGCATTTCGCAGCACTTGGGGCGGCTGGTGCGTGCTGTTGGTCTGCCCTGCGGCGCTGGCCGTCGGCTGGATCACCGTGCGGCACGTCAATCCGCTGTTGCAACGCCGCACGGCTGCCTGGTCGCGAGCCAGCTGCGCCGTGGCGGAGCTGGTCAAGTTCCTGGCGGCCGTAGTCGCGACGCTGTTGATCGCGGCGCTGGGCGCCATGGTTTTGGAGCGGATCGGTGGGGACCCCCGTGGATCGCTGGTCGGCGGTTACGATCAGCGCAACGCCTTGGTCGTGGGCTTTGTGATGGGGTTTGCCATAGTGCCGATCATCTACACGATTGCCGAAGACGCGTTGTCGAGCGTGCCTGAGCATTTGCGCAGCGCCGCATTGGGGGCGGGCGCCACGCCGTGGCAAACGGCCGTGACGGTGGTGATTCCCACGGCGATGAGCGGGTTGTTTTCGGCGATTATGGTCGGCTTGGGACGGGCGGTGGGGGAGACCATGATCGTACTTATGGCGGCCGGCAACACCCCGGTGATGGACTGGAACATTTTCAATGGTTTTCGCACCCTGGCGGCCAACATTGCCGTGGAGATCGCCGAGGCCCCGCAGAACAGCACGCATTATCGCACCTTGTTTCTTGCGGCCCTGACGTTGTTTGCCATGACATTTGTGATCAACTCGCTGGCCGAATGGGTTCGGCAACGGTTTCGCAGGCGGGCCTATCAATTATGAGCACGCCGACGCCGCAGACCGCGTCCCCGCGCAATGCCCCTCCCGCGGGCGCCACGCCGCGCTCGCGAAAGCCGCGGCTACGAACCTCATTGGCGGCACACGGCGAGCCGCTGATTTGGATCGCCGGCGGGGCGCTCGTGCTGGCGCTGGCGATGATTGTGGCGCTGGTGGGCGTGATCGTGGTGCAGGGATTCTCCACTTTCTGGCCGGCGCCGGTGTGGCAAATGCAGCTCGGCGACGGCACGGTCGCGATGGGCGAAATTACACGGTCCGAACGCATCCCGGCATCGGCCGCGCCCAGCGAGTCGGCCGCAACAAACAAGCCTGCGGCTTGGCGCCGTCAATTACGCACCGGGAATTTCGATGTTACAGGTACGCATTTCCAATGGTTCGACGACGCGTCAATACGCAGTGTCACGGCGCCCGAGTGGGCTGTCGTGCTGGAGCGCACCGAGTGGGGCCGGTTTTACGGATTCCCGGAGGCGCTTCTAGTAGATGGCCGACCGGCGGCGCAGGGGGCGGCGGAAACATGGCGTGCATTCGTGGCGCGCCGCGCTCAGATCGGCGGCGACGAGCACGCGGCGCTGGTGCTGAAAACCGCCGGCGGTCAAACCAAAGAGGCGCCGCTGTCGACCATTGTCCACGCCTACCCGGCTAATCG
>CAYWTU010000073.1:0-10807 GCA_964461275.1 uncultured Pirellulales bacterium
CTTCTGCGGGTTCAAGGCCTATCGCGTGAGGGCCTTAAGCAAGCTGAAGTTGACCGAGCCTGGTTACGCCATGCCGCTCGAGTTGTGGGTGCAGGCGGCCGCCGGGGGATTGAAAGTGATCGAGATCGCGGTGCCGCGGATTTATTTGGACGAAAATCGATCGTTCGGCGAGGCGCTGGACGACGGCAACACCCGGCTGATGTATTATCACCTGGTGCTCGACCGCAGCTTGGCGGCGATTGGAGTTCCGGAGGGCGAGATTTGGGCGGGAACGTTGGATCCCGACGTCGCCGCCCCGGCGCTGGGTTGTCATTGACCGACGTCGCCCTAGCCGTCGGCAAAGTAGTCGCGAAACGCCCTCTGCATGACCGCTGACGCGTCCACTCTACGAGCGCCGCACGACGACGGCGGCGTGCTCGTAGTGCCCCCCGCCAGTCAACTGGACGAATTGCTGCGCGCCAACCTCGCGGCCCGCCGAACTTGGAACGCCGAGATTCATGGCCGCAGCCTGGGTCAGTTATCCCAGCAGGCCCGCCAGGAACTGCTCGTTGCGGCCGCAGAGTATTCCGGCTCGTGCGGCGCCGCCCAGGCCCCGCAAGCGCCCTCGGCCGTGTTTGCCACGGGCCATCAACCGGCCCTGTTTCACCCGGGCGTATGGGCCAAGAACTTTGCCGTTGGAAATTGGGCCGCCCGGCGCAGCGCCGCGGCGATCAACCTGTTAATCGACAGCGACACGTTCAAATCCGCCGATATTGTGGTCCCCACCGGCGCCCCGTCGAGCCTGACACGAACCCAAGTTGCCTACGATGTGCGGTCGGTCGAAATCCCCTGGGAAGAGCGCACAATGCACGATGCGGCGCTGGCCGCCAGCTTTGCAAACCGCGTCCGCCAAACGTTGGGGCAACTCGTTGAATGTCCACTGATCGAGCGCTTCTGGCCGCACGTTATGGCCGGCGCCAAAGCAGGACTTCCTTGGGGCGCCGCCATGGCCCAGGCGCGACGCGGGCTGGAGTCGCAGTGGGGCTTGTCGAACTTGGAAATCCCGCAAAGCCGGGTTTGCGAGTTGCCATCGTTTCGGTGGTTCGTGGCTGGACTTTTGGCTGGCCGGCAGCGGTTTCGACAAGTCCACAACGACGCGGTAACTCGTTATCGACGCGAGAATCGCCTCCGCAGCGCCAACCACCCGTTTCCCCTTTTGGCACAAGACGGCCCATGGACCGAGACGCCGTTTTGGATTTGGTCGGCGACCGATCCTCGGCGTCGACGACTGTTTGCCAGCCAGCAAGCCGACGGGCTGGCGCTTACCGACCGTGGCCCATGGCAGGCCCGCTTGCCGCTGTCCGCCGAAGGCGATCCGACCAAGGCAATCGAAACCTTGGCGGAATGGTCGCGTCAAGGCGTCAAACTCCGCACGCGGGCTCTGACCACGACGCTGTACGCCCGTCTGCTGCTCTGCGACCTGTTTGTTCACGGCCTGGGGGGCGGCAAATACGACGCCGTGACCGATGACATCATGCAAGCGTTTTTCGGCATCGAACCGCCTCGGTTCTCGGTGGTTACAGCCACGGTCCACCTGCCGCTACTGGGAGTCGAGCCCGAAGCGCAAGCAAATACTGATGAATCGGTCTCCAAGATTGACGCCGAGTTGCATCGACTGCGGCACCATCCGGAGGTTTTTCTTGCCGGCGCCGTGGGGTTTTCGGACCACGAGACCCAGGCAATTGCTAGCTTTACCTCCCAGAAGCGTCGCTGGGTCGAAACCGAACCAAACCGCGCCAACGCCCGCCAGCGGTGTCTCGAGATTCGGACCGCCAACCAGGCGCTACAACCCTATCTGGCTCAAGTTCGCGCCCGCCTGGAGGGGCGGCGCACCTCGATTTTCGCCGACCAGCGGTTGTCGGCCGTCCGGCGCGATCGCGAGTATGCCTTCTGCCTGTTCCCAGCAGAAAAGTTGCGAAATTTTTTGCTGGAAATCGGCCTAGACAGCGGGTAAGTTATGTGACCATGGGCGCAGGCATGGGCCCGGCTCGTCATCGAGCCCAGCCCATCTGATACCCGATGGATCGAATGGCAAACAAGAAGGGATTCGCCTGATGAGCGCACTTGGCTCTTCGTCTCGTACCGCAATTGGCGCCGGCCGCAGTTCCGCAACGACCAAGTCCCGTCGCGCCACAGTCGGCAAGCCTCGCCTTCAGCCAGCTCGGCTTCCGCGGGTCAAGCTGCCCCCGCTGGTCGACATGATCCGCACCGATGCGGTGGACGACCCGACGCTGGCCGATCATCCCAAACTGGTCGTCGGCACCGCGGGCGATCATGCCTCGTTGTTCCCTTTCTTATGCGAGGTGTTTCAAGGGCCCTCGCACGACGCCTTCGTGTCGTCGCTGGACGACCCATTTTACGAGCCGAAGGATCGCATTCTGGTCAAGCGCCGGGGCCGCATCCTGTCGCATGTTCACGTGACGCAGCGATCGTTGCGATGCGGACCGCTGACGTTTCCGGTTTCGGTGGTGAATCATTTGGGCACGCTGGCCGAGTGTCGTGGTCAGGGGTTCGGGCATCGACTGTTGGAAATGGCCGAACAGTGGATGCGCGAAGACGGGGCCGCGATGGGCATGTTGCGAACGAGCGTGCCGCATTTTTTTCGCCCCAGCCAATGGGCGCTGTGCGGGCGGCATTGTTTTTCTCGGGCCCGTACGCGCGAGGTGCTGGCGCAGATTCACGAACACACGCAGCCAGATCCGCTCAATCCGCCGCGATCGCTCACGATTCGCCCTTGGCGGCAGATCGAACTGGCCAGTGTGATGCAGACCTATCGCGCGGCTACGCAACACGCCTGGGGAGCGCAAGACCGGACCGAGCCGTTCTGGCGGTGGTTGGTCAGTCGTAAGGCGTTCGATCAGTTGTACGTCGCCATCGACGGCCCCGACCATTTTGAGCTGGACGCCGTCACCTCGCCCATCGTCGGCTACGCCATCACCCGCCAGCAGCACGTCCTGGAGCTGATGGTCGATCCTGCGCATCCTCACGCGGCACATCAACTTCTGGCCCGGGCCTGCGGCGAGGCCATCGAACGCGACGAGCACAACCTAATCTACCACGGCGCCCCGGACGATCGCCTGCACGAATTGTTGGCGGCTGCCGGGGGATCACACTGTCGCCACGAAGCGCACGACGGCGAGGTGACGATGGTCAAGCTGCTCGATCCGGCCGGACTGTTGCGGACGTTGTGTCCGCAGTTGCATCTACGTGCCGATGGGGCACGACTGGCCCGCCCTTGCGAACTGGGGCTGTTGGTCGAGGGGAAAAAGTTTGGGCTGACCATCACCCGGCGCAGCGTCAAGGTGGTTGAAGAAAAAATTGGCCGCAGTTATTTGAGCTGCAACCTGGCCGAGTTCACCCGGCTGCTGCTGGGACACGCGGACGTGGCCCAAGCCGTGGCGCAAGGGCGGATCGAAGCTTCGACGCGGGTAGCGGTTGAGACGGCCGGCGTGCTGTTTCCGCAGACGCCGTGGTGGCAGCCGCCGTTCGACCGGTTCGAGCCATGAGACGCGGATTGGCCCGCTGCCGCGGATCGGAAACGGGACGTTTTACGATCGGCGCCGTGGCGGGGCGAACCGCTTGCCTGGCCGTCGGTGTTGCGTGTTTCTGGACTTTGCTTGTCCGGCCTACCGATTCATCCGCCGCCGACCGCTCGCTCGAAGAGTTGTACCGCGACGTGGCCCGCACGGGCGCCGAGTATCTGGCCGGCATCGGCGAACTGGCCGCCTGGTGCGACGCCAACGACTTGGCGGCGCAGGCGGCCGAAACGCGGCGCTGGAACCTGGTTCGGGATCCGGAAAGACTTTATCTGGTGCTCGACCCGGCAGCCTGGTCGTTGCCGGCGGCAGTCGAGGCTGACGGGCCAAACCTGGCGGAGTGGCGCCGCCGTTATGAAACGCTCCGCAAGCAAGCGGCCGCGGCTCGCTTCGATTTGGCTCGCCGGGCGATCAAGCTCGGCCACGCTTCGCTGGCCTTCGAGCAGGTTTTGGAAACCGTGCGCCTCGACGCGGACCACGAATCGGCCCGGCGGCTTTTGGGCTATCAGCGGTTTCGCGAGGCGTGGCGGACGCCGTACGAAGTGCAGATGCTCAAGCTGGGCCGCCGCTGGCATCCGACGTTTGGCTGGCTGCCGCGCGGGGCGGCCGAACGGTACGAAAAAGGCGAGAGGCAATTCAACGGCCGCTGGCTTCCCGCCGAGAAAGAGCGCGAGCTGCGCAGCGACCTGAGCCGCGGCTGGGAAATTGAAACCGACCATTACAAGATTCTCACCAACCACAGCCAGGAAGCCGCCGTTCAATTGGGCGTTCGGCTCGAACGGTTGTACCGAGCCTGGCAGCAGACGTTTGCCGGCTACTACGCCTCGCCCGAGCAACTGGCCCAGATGTTTGAAGGTCGGCCGGCCAGCCGCGTTTCCGACAAGTTCGCCGTCACCTTTTTTCGCACGCGACAGGAATACAATGACAGCTTGGGTCAGCGGCTTAACGCCGACATCAAGATGACCTCGGGCGTTTACCTGGCTGACGATCAGCGGGCGTACTTTTTCGCCGATTCGCCCGACGACCAGAACAAACCGCAAGATTTCACCACGCTGTACCACGAAGCGACGCATCAATTGTTCAGCGAGGGCCGACCCAGCGTGCCGATTCCGGGCGAGAAGGCCAATTTTTGGATCATTGAAGGAATCGCCTGCTACATGGAATCGCTGACCGAGGAGCAGGGTTACTTCACGCTCGGCGGTCGCGAGGCGGTTCGCTTTCGCGACGCCGAGTTTCGCTTGCTCGAGAGCCGGTTTTACGTGCCGCTGGCCGATCTTGTGCAATTGGGCATGCTGCCGTTGCAGCGCGATGCGCGGATCGCCAAGCTGTACAGCCAATCGTCGGGCCTGACGCAATTTCTGATGCACTCCGACCGCGGCAGTCGCCGCGACGCGCTGGTCGAGTATCTGTTTCGCATCTACACCGGCCAAGACAACCCTGGCACGCTTGCCGATCTGTTGGGCGCAGCCTACGGCGACATCGACCAGGCGTACCACAAGTACATCGTCACGCCGCAAGAGAGCGCCGAAACCGCGGGGAAATAGGCCCTGCGACGCTGCGCGTGTGTAGCCGAACTCGCCCTCGTCTGGCCGCGTCGCCGCTACTTGGTAGCGGGACACTTCCACTACGAGGAGTTGCCACGCCGCCGGCATCTTGGTGGATCATTCATCCGACCTTTTTGCGACACCTACTTGAGGCTCGACTGCCCGCGGGCGGACGTGCTTTACCAGCGCCGGGGCTAACCCCTAATGGCAATTACGGCTGGGCGACGATCCGCACATTGAATACCCGCGGGCCACCTAGCTCGGTAGCTCGCATCCGCAGTGTTTGGCCAATTAGCGACTGGCCCTCGCTGAAGTGGAACACGCGAGTGGCGACGCCGGGACCGCTCTGGGTGATGGTCGCACGCTGATGGCGGCGGCCTGGCGCGAACAGGTCGCACTTGAATCGCACGGCCTGTGGCGTGCGGTTTTCGAGCCGCTGCTCGATTTCCAACTCTCCCCGCAGGTTGATCCGCGAGGTCAGATCCAAGAACACGTCGCCAGCGCCGATTTCGAGCGTGCGAAATACACTGAATTGGTAGTTGCGTCCCGAGTTGACGTCGAAGTCGAACCGTACGGCGCCCGGCCCCGCCTCGGCGTCGTAGGTCAACGTGACGTCGACCGGTCGCCGCGACTCCTCGCCGGGGCCCATGCTGACCTCCAGGCGCTTGGGCGACACCTTCCACATCGGCGGTGGGATAATCTGCACGGCGCCGAACAGGCGCTGGGGAAAATCGTTTCGAAGTTTGACATAGGCTCGATGGGGCACGCCGGGGACACTAGGCAACCGAGTGGCTTCCAGCACGAACGAGGCCTGGGTGCGGGCGACCGACTCGTCGAGTCCGGTGACCAACGTCGGCAGCGGTCCGACGCGAATGGTCTGGGCGTCGCCGTCGTCACGAGCAGCCACTTTGGAGTCCCACAGGTCGCGCTGCTCCACCTGGTCGCCCAGGTACAGCGTCTCGTTGACTTCCTTGGAGTTCCAAACCAACATGGTGGCCTTGCCATTTCGGGCAAAGACGTAATTCTCGCTTCCCGCCGGGAGCGAGATCGTGCCGACATACTTGGTCCCGCTGAGCGCGATGGCCAGCGATCGCCAAGGCAAATACATCTCCGTGGGCGAGCCTGACGCGTCGAGTACACCGCGAACCGGATCATAAGGGTCGGGAAGAAAGATGCGATCGGCCCCGTGAATCTTGGCGTTGGCCGTACGCAGCGCTAGGTCGCGAGCCCGATCCGCCAGCGTGTACTGCGAAGCGGGCAACGGCGCCAAATTGACCCATCGCGCTGTGCGCCCTGGCTTGGGCATTTCCAAGAACGTGGCCAGTTCGCCCGGAGTCAACTCTGGTTTGGCTGACATCGACAGCGCTCGCCAGGGCGAAGGGTCGGCGTCTGGCGGTTCGAACGACCACGGCCAGGCGATAGCCAAACTGACGTCGTGCGTCACGCGATCCATGTGCTGCTTGACGGCCGACACCTTGGCTTGCAGATCGTGAGCATCGACGAAGAAAGTTTCGTCGTCGCTTCCCAATTGCCAGTCGGGCACGCGCAGGGCCAATCGGAGCAGGGTGGGCTCGAAGGCCGGAAACCATTCGTTTGGATCGCGTTCCAACAACGCCGACGCTCTCGAACCGGTCAGCCCCAAGGCTGTCAGTAAGTCCTGCGGCGGCGCCGAGAGCATGCCGATGGTGCGAATGCCGAAGGAGTTGAAGCGATCGATCAACCAGACCGCCTCGTCGAACGCGTCGGTTTCTTGCGACCTGAACCACAGCGGAAGCTTGACCCAATGCACCCCGGTTTGCCGCACCAGGTCGACCGCCCGGGGCCCGTCGAGCGGCCCGATGCCGCGGGGAAAACTCCAGCCGAACTCGCCGCGCTGAGTCAACTGTTGCGGACGCAAGACCGCCAGCGTCAACGAGCGCTCGTGCACGTCGCGGTCGCCGGCCACCAGCGTGCCGCGAACCCGATAGAATCCGTAGTCGAGCTTCTCTGGATGCCAGTCGACCGATCGGGCGCTGGCCTCCGGCGGCGGCTGCGCGAGGGGATCGTGACGGGCTTTGACCTTTTGATCGACGTCTAGGAACGCCTCGTCCACCAACCGACCGAACGGGTCGAACACTTCGAGTTTCAATGCCGGCGTCACGTCGCCGACGCCCGACACCCGGCAGCGGATGTGAACGTTTTGCGGATCGTTGAACAGGTTGTGACGATCGTTGGTGGTCAGATCGATTCGGGGCATTCGGGCCAGCCACAAGTCGTCGAACCAGACCTTGGCCTTGATGTCTTGCCCCTCTGCCGGCTGCACTTGCAGGCCGATCACTGCCCGCAATGAGGCCCGTTGTGGCGGCACGACCGGCCCCAACAAGACGCGTTGCCAGCCGGTTGTTTTTCGCACGGGCGGGCTCTGGGCGATGTCGACCCGACGGCCTTCCTCGTCCTGGAAGATCAGAGTCAGGAATACATCGTCGTGTTCGATGGCCTGTGTTCGAACTTGAGCTTCGAGCACATAGGCGTACTGGGCGTCGACGCTGATGGCCGGGCCGTAAATCGTCGCTGCGCCGCCGTCCATTTCCACCAACATGCTGCTGTCGCCGTCCGGTCCAGCGTCGTCCGACAAACCGATATTGACGTAATTGGGGTGCCGCTCGTCGCGCAACCGGATCCAGTCGGTCGGCCAGCGATCGAAATTGGGGTCGGTGTCAGGGCCAAAGGCGCAGTGAAAAACCTCGGTCGCTTCAGGGTATCGCTCCGTGGAGTCCTGGCCGGACGAGGCAACGGCCGCGCTGAGGGCCATTGCCGCCGCCTGCACCGCGCGCCAGGTCCAAGTTCGCCGCACCTGCACAACTCACCAGAAGACGATTGGGGGAACCGCGGACACGTAGTCACGCCGCCAGGTCTGCGGTACGTTAGGACGTTGGCTGACCGGGTGTGAATATCTGGCCGCCGCGCAACCTCGGCGCGGAGCGGCGCCTGATCTTGATATCGGACCGCAGCGCGCGGACCGCGGTGCGGCCGAGCACACGAACCTTACAATTGGAATAGCCGTGCCTGCCCTCAATGTTGGCCTTCAATTGCGCAGCTTGCGTCAACCGCTCAAGCAGGCCTTGGCGACGGCCGCCCGGCTGGGCGCCCAGGGGGTCGAAATCGACGCCCGCAACGACCTTAAGCCCAAAGATCTTTCCCAAACTGCCCTTCGACAGCTTCGCAAGCTGCTGGAAGATTTGGGGCTACGAGTCTGTGCCGTGGAGTTTCGCACTCGCCGAGGCTACGACGATCAGGATCAATTGGATCGCCGCGTGCAGGCCACGAAAGAGGCGATGCACATGGCCCATGCCCTGGGGACAAACGTGGTCGTGAACCAGATCGGGCAAATCCCCCCCGAACCACATGGCCCCCAGTGGCAAACGATGACAGAAGCCCTGCGCGACTTGGGGCACTACGCGGAGCGCTGCGGGGCGTTCCTGGCCGCCGACACGGGAATGGAGTCGGCGGCCGACTTAAAGCGGCTGCTGGATGCCCTGCCGGAAGGCGCCCTGGCGGTCAATTTGGATCCTGGCAAGTTGGTCATGCACGGCCACTGGCCGTTGGACGCGGTGGAACAACTGGGGCCGCGGATTCTCCACGTTCATGCCCGCGATGCCGTGCGCGACCGCGGCCAAGGGCGCGGCCTGGAGGTGGAGCTTGGTCGTGGCTCGGTGGAGTTACCCGAGGTCTTGGGCGCCTTGGAGGAGCAAGGGTATCGAGGTTTCGTCACGGTGGCCCGCGACGCTTCGCCCGACCCAGTGGGTGATTGCGGTCGAGCGATCACCTGGCTGCGTTCGTTTTGAGCGCATCCTTGTGGGGCCAGGATCCGCTGGATATGCTGTGGTATGTGCATTCCATCTAGGGGGTTGCGACGACCCGGCGCCGCGTCAACACAGGCGGAAAGCGTCTGCGTCCGGTGCCTATTCCGCCATGCTCGACCCGGCAATTACTCGCGAATTCGACGCTCGGCGCGATTTTTCGCATAAGTCGTTTCGCTCGGTTTGTTATGCGCCCTTCGTGTCGATGGTGTTCGACACCATCGGGCGCGTTCGCGTTTGCTGCGGCAACTTCGAATTCACGTTGGGCAACCTGCTGCAGGAAAGGATTGACGACATCTGGTCCGGCGAACGGATCAAGAAAATTCGCGATGCCTTGCGAAATTATGACCTCAGCCTAGGCTGCCTGGTCTGCCACTCTCGCCTGACGCTGGGAATTCACCCGCTCGAGTCGCGGGACAAAGACCAGGCGCTGCTGATCAATAAGTTTGAGAATTACGCCGTCGAGCAAGAATCGTCGCTGTGGCCCAAGCACATGGAGTTTCATCTCAGCAATCGCTGCAACCTAGAATGCGTCATGTGTTTTGGCGAGTTTTCCTCCCTCATCCGCGCCAAGCGAGACAAGAAACCGCCGTTCCCTGACGCCTACGGCGACCAGTTTTTCACCGACCTTCGCAAGTACCTGCCCCATCTTGAGCAGGCGCAGTTTTTGGGTGGCGAGCCGTTCATTATTCCCGGCATGTACCGCATCTGGGACATGATGATTGAAGACCGGGCAACCCCTGTTTGTCACATTACAACCAATGGCACGGTGTGGGGTGAGAAGGTCGAGCGCGTACTGGAATCGCTGCCGGTCAACGTCAACGTCTCTTTGGATGGGGTGACCAAGGAGGTGTTTGAGTCGATCCGCATCAATGCCAAGTTCGAACGGGTCGTAGGAAACTTTCGCAGAATTCGCGACACTTGTGCGCGACGTGGCCAGTATGTGGGGCTAAATCTGACGCTGCAACAAGGCAACTGGCACAACGTCGTTGATTACCTGCTGTTCGCCGAAGACGAAGGGGTCCAGGCCCAGATATCAACGGCCTACTCCCCCACGGAGATTAGTCTCTATGCGCTGCCGCTGGATCAACTGCGGCACATTGCCCAACACGTGGAACGGCAGGCGGCCCTAGCCGCGCCGAAGCTTCGCCGCAACCGTTCGGTGCTGGAAGTCCATCTCCAGGAACTCCGCAGCATGATCACACCCGAGGGGCAAGCGACAGCCGCCGAAATGCTTCGCGACATAGACCTGAGCGCGTTCGGAAAGCTGTCCGACTCAGTCTAGGACTGAATGAACCTGTCCACAAATACACTAGCGCCGCTCGCATGATTGCCCTCACCCGCCAACCGATCGATGCGGCCGACCTGTTAAGCCAGGTCGGCTCGCCGCAGGCCGGCGCCATCGTGTTGTTTTTGGGAACGGTCCGTGAATTGACCGCCGGCCGCCGCACGGTGGCCCTCGACTACGAAGGCTTTCCCCCCATGGCCGAGCAAAAACTGGCGGAACTCGAGGCGGAAGCCCGCCGCCGTTGGCCGCTGATCGAGTGCGCCTTGGTGCATCGCCTGGGACGTTTGGAGCTGGGCGAGACGAGCGTAGCCGTGGCGGTCAGCGCGCCCCATCGCCGCCACGCATTCGAAGCCGGCCAGTGGCTCATCGACACGCTCAAGCTGGAAGTTCCGATCTGGAAGCAGGAGAATTGGGACGATGGTACGCAGGCATGGGTACATCCCGGCGTCGACACGCCCTCCCAGCCGTCGCCAAACCACCCTCACCGTACATAGCGCAACAGGTGGCCCGCCGTGGCTGTCATCGAATCATCTCAGCCGAACCTCGCCGTAGAGCCGCTCG
>CAYWTU010000074.1:0-10807 GCA_964461275.1 uncultured Pirellulales bacterium
TGAGCCGGCCAATGATTCGGTTGGCATCGTCGACGCTGAGCGTGGTCTGGGTTAGGTAGGCTAATCGCCGTGGGTCGGCGACTGTGAGCCGGTCGACGTCTTCAGGCGACTCAACCAGCAAGGTGCAGTGCGGCGCCTGGCCCATGGTGCCCAGCACTTCATCGTGCCCCTCGTGTCCGATGAGCACAATCGTGTAACCCTGCTTGGCGAAGCGGACGGCCTCCAGATGCACTTTGGTCACCAACGGACAGGTGGCGTCGATGGTCTTAAGCTGACGGTCGACCGCCTGCTGACGAATCTCGGGCGAGACGCCGTGGGCCGAATACAATAGCCGCGAACCGACGGGCGCTTCGCACAACTGGTCGACAAACACGGCCCCTTCTTTGCGGAACCGTTCGACCACGTACTGGTTGTGGACGATCTCGTGGTAGACGTAGATGGGCGGTCCGAACAGGCGGAGTGCCGTGTCCAGTGTTTCAATCGCCATATTGACCCCGGCGCAAAAACCGCGCGGGGCCGCTAGGATAACTTTCATGGCAGCAGAGTTCCTCGTGCCATTATCATAGCAGGCGAGCGCGCGATGGGCCATTTGCGCGGTGTGCGTCATCGTCACGCAGCGGACAGACCCGGTCGACTTTGCTATGCTGGGCGAATGTCATGGCTTGGCTTGATTGAGTTGCGAAGCGTCTGAAATAGGCGGCCTGGCGAGAGATGCGCACGTTCTACCTGGACTACAACGCCACGACGCCCGTCGCACCGGAAGTTCGTCAGGCGATGCTCCCTTTTCTGGGCGAGCATTTCGGCAATCCATCTAGCGACCACTTCCTGGGCAGGGCCTGTTGCGAGGCGCTGGCCGACGCCAGGGCCCGAGTGGCTAGATTGCTCGGCGCTCAAGCGGCTGAAATCGTGTTCACCAGCGGCGGTACCGAGAGCAACAACCTGGCCATCAAGGGGGTCATGCAGCGCCATCCGCCCGGCCAGGCGCACCTGATCGTCTCGGCGCTGGAACATCCGGCGGTGATCGAGCCGGCCCGGTACTTGGAGCGGTTGGGGTATGCGCTGTCGATTGTACCGTGCGATCGCCGCGGCGTGGTGTCGCCCCAGGCTGTAGCCAACGCCCTGCGCCCCGACACGCGTCTGGTGAGCGTGATGTTGGCCAACAACGAAATTGGGAGTTTGCAGCCGCTGGCGGCGATTGCGAAGGCATTGCACTCCCACGGTGCCTTGCTGCACACCGACGCGGCGCAAGCCATCGGCAAGGTTCCGGTCCGCGTGACAGAGTTGGGTGTCGACCTGCTCACGGTGGCGGGCCATAAGTTCTACGGACCCAAGGGGGTGGGCGCGCTATATATTCGCCGCGGCGTGGCGGTCGAGCCGATTCAACACGGCGCCGCACAGGAAGCGGGGCTGCGGGCGGGCACGGAAAATGTCGCGTCGATCGTTGGGTTGGGCCGGGCGGCGCAGCGGGCACAAGAAGAATTGACCCAGGCCGCGCCACAGTTGCAGGCCGCCCGCGACAGACTCGAAGAGCGCCTGTGCGAGGCACTGGGCGATGCGGCGCTGGTCCACGGCCAGACCGCCGAGCGACTTCCCAACACGTTGTCGATCAGTTTTCCGGGAGTAGCCGGGGCAGATTTGCTGCGGCGCGTACCCGAGGTGTGTGCGTCAACGGGGGCGGCGTGTCACATGGGCGGCAGCATGTCGGCCACGCTGGCCGCCATTGGTCTGACGCGGGAGCAGGCCGCCGGCACGGTGCGACTGAGCCTGGGCTGGGAAACGACGGTCGACGAGGTGGAACAGGCGGCCGAACTGTTGATCGCTGCCTGGGAATCGCTGTATCGCCCCGTGGCAAGTTAGCCGCCTCTTGACGCTGGTGCACCCGCCGCATGTTCACGCTCGACCGCACAGCATCGAACTCGCGCTGGTTTGAGCTGCACGATCCCGAGGCGGTCGCTTCTCCAGCTTTGCTGTTGTATCCCGCGCGGATTGAGGAGAACCTGCGGCGAATGGTTCAAATGGCGGGCGGCTCCGCGCGATTGCGGCCTCACGTCAAGACACACAAACTGCCGCAGATAGTGCGGATGCAGCAGGCGCTGGGAATCGATAAATTCAAGTGTGCAACGCTGGCCGAAGCAGAAATGTTGGCCGACTGCCAGGCGGCCGACGTGCTGCTTGGTCTGCACGTGGTGGGGCCCAACGTCGGTCGGCTGGTGCAACTGGTAGCGAGGTTTCCGGGCACGCGTTGGTCGGTGTTGGCGGATGACGAGCAGGCGCTAGTGAAACTTTCGCAGGGACTAGTCAGCGCCGGGCAATCGGTGGAGGCCCTCTTGGACATCGACGCCGGAATGCACCGCACGGGCGTTGCCGTCGGGCCCCGTGCGACGGAACTCTATCGTCGCCTGGCCGAGTTGCCTGGCCTGCGCCCGGGTGGCCTGCACGTTTACGATGGCCAGATCAAGGATCGCGACGCCGCGCAGCGCGCCACGCAGGTGCAGGCGGCCATGGCGCCGGTTCACGAGATGGCCGAGGAACTTGTGGCCCTGGGGCTGGCTGTGCCGCGGATTGTGGCCGGCGGTACTCCGACGTTTCCCGCCCACGCGGCCGACCCGCGCCGCGAGTGCAGCCCCGGCACTTGCGTGTTGTGGGACGCCAGTTACACCGACAAGTTCCCGGACCTGAGCTTTCAACATGCAGCCGTGCTCCTCACGCGGGTCTTGAGCAAGCCGACGCCCGACCGGCTCTGCATGGACCTTGGCTATAAGGCTGTCTCGGCCGACAATCCCGAACCCCGGGCGGTATTCCTTGACATCCCGGACGCCCGAACGGCAATACATAACGAGGAACATCTGACGATCGTCACGTCGCACGCCGAAGAATACCGCGTTGGCGATGCCCTGTACGCAGTGCCCTGGCACGTTTGCCCGACCTGCGCATTGCATCAGGAGGCTGTCGTGGTTGACGAAGGAAACGTTGTCGACCGCTGGCCCATTGCCGCCCGCGACCGCCGTTTAACCCTTTGAGCCATCCGAACTACCGTGTCTCTCGCCAATAGTCCCGCACGCATTTCGACCGGAGTTCCGGGCCTGGACCCGTTGTTGGGGGGTGGCCTATTGCCGGGCACATTGACCGTGGCGGTCGGCGCCACGGGCGTGGGAAAGTCACAGTTGGGCGTGCAGTTTGCGGCCGCCGGCGCCAAACAGGAAGGGGCCCGGGGGGTGGTGCTGGATATGAGCGTTCGGGGCGACTCGCAGAATCACGCCGACTATGCCGCGCGGATCGCCGACTGGCCCATGCGATCAGCGGCCAATGACGAGGCGCCGCGGCACGATCAGATCCTGTCCGACGACTGGCGGCCGGGCGACTACTTGCACGTGTTCGATTATCGCGGCCGCAGCGTCCGCCCCGGCGACATGGAGTTCGACGCCTGGCGGGCCTGGCAGGCGGAGTTGGTGCGGAAGATGACGGTGACCATCGGATTCTTCTACGCGAACTTTTGTCGTGGCGCTCGGCGAGTGGTGATCGACGGCGTCGACCCTACGCAGCGCTTCGACGACTCGATCCAATTCGAGCTGTTCGAGTACGTCTATGAGCAGATTCTCAAGAAGGAGGCGACCTGGTTGGCCCGCGATTTTTTTCGCGAGCACTTCCGAGCATACGCAGCTCGGATCGCCGAGCGCGAATACGACCGTGGCCAGATCGCCAGTTTGCTGCTGTACACCTGTCACGAGACGATGCTCGAGCCGCTGATCGAACGGCCGCTGACCGACGGCGACTGGCTGGCCAACGCCAACACGGTCATTTACTTGGGCAAGATCCGCCGCGACGGTCGGCTGGGGCGAGCCCTGTATGTGCCCAAGCACCGCGGCAGCGCCGTGTCCGACGACATCGTGCCGTTTGAAGTAACCGAACAAGGACTGCGGCTGGGCTCATGACCTGGACTTTTTTGGCCGCTGACTTGCGGGCGACCGAGCGGTTGGGCGCGGCCTTGGCCGACGCGTTGCCGGACGGCGCCGTGGTGGCTTTGATGGGGCCACTGGGCGCCGGAAAGACCCGGCTTTGTCGGGCGGTGGCCGAGTTCTGCGGCGTCGCCAGCCACGAGGTGCAGAGCCCCACGTTTGTGATCGTCAAGGAATACCACGGGCGACGGGAGCTGCTGCACATGGACCTGTACCGCGTGCGGGATGAGGACGAACTGGACGAGTTGGGGTTTGTCGAGTTGCTGGCCAGCCCGGCGGTGAAGCTGATCGAATGGGCCGACCGTTTCCCGGCGTCGTTGCCGCCCGAGCGGCTGGACATTCTTATCGAACCTGTCTCGGGAGATGCGCGACGATTCAAAGTGACCGCCAAAGGCGATCAACTCGTGCAAGTCGTCCAGCGGCTGCAGGCGGTCTTGGATTGAGGGCGCAAAGGTGGCCGAGGCGTTTGGCTAGCTGTCGCAATCCGCGTCCCGAAGTCGCGGAAGGTCCATTTCGCATTCCCAATGGCGAAGCGCCTGCGACCTGACCATCGGATCGACCCCTACGGCTGGCCGCAAACGTTGCCCAATCCCTACGATCGGGTCGATTTTGGGCACCCACGCCGGCCAGGTTCTTGTCCGCGGCGTTGACCTGCGTTTTACTGGAAAGATGCGGACAGATCGGCGAAGGGAGACGCCGACGCGCCGTTCGTCCCGTTAGGGCTGACGGGCCGCCCCCCTGGCGCCTCCGCAAGCGGAACCGAGGCACTGATCGTCGTTGGCGCAGGAT
The DNA here is from genome assembly GCA_964461275.1 of uncultured Pirellulales bacterium. Classification (GTDB taxonomy): domain Bacteria; phylum Planctomycetota; class Planctomycetia; order Pirellulales; family CAYNRE01; genus CAYWTU01. Next base: position 4,746 of record CAYWTU010000074.1, read on the forward strand.
GGCGCGCCCGCGGTGATCGTACGTCCACCAGAGATCGACATGAAATCTCCCTTTCCACACTGGGGCCGGCGCTCGCGCCGCGCCGCGACTGGTTCAGGCTCAACCGCGAAAACGCCCGCCCTTCGCCGCAATCGCAGACGGCGCGGGCTATTTCTGGAACGGCTTGAAGATCGCGAGTTGCTGACCGTCACGGTCGGGTTCAACACCAACGTGGGCAGCTTTCACGTCGACCTACTCGACGACGCGGCGCCGCAGACAGTTCAGAATTTTCTTTCTTACGTGGCCTACGGCAGTTTCAACGGGACGATTTTTCATCGCAGCGTGCCGGGCTTCATCGTGCAGGGGGGCGGGTTCAATATCGACGGCGCCATCGCCACCGACGCGCCGGTGCAGAACGAATTCAGCCCGTCGCGTTCGAACGTCCGCGGCACGATCGCCATGGCCAAGTTGGGGGGCAACCCCAACAGCGCCACCAACCAGTGGTTCTTCAATCTGGCGAACAACTCCGGAAACCTGGACAACCAGAACGGAGGGTTCACCGTTTTCGGCAACGTGGTCGGCACAGGCATGACCGTCGTCGACGCGATCGCCGGCGTCCCCAAGTTCAACAAGTCCAACGGCAACGGATTGCCCGCCGGCCTGGCGAGCGCGTCGGTCCGCGGCGCGCTGACCGATATTCCGCTGTTGAACTACGACAACAACCCCACGACCGACCCGGTGTCCGCCAGCAACCTGGTGACCGTGACCAGCGTGCAGGTCATTTCTGCAACCGGCAATATCCCGCCGATCTTGCATCGCTTGACGAACTCCGTATTTGCGGCCGGGGCCAGCATTTCCACCAACATTCAGGCGACCGATTTCGACATCGCGCTGGGCCGCAATGAAACGCTGACCTATTCGCTCGACGCCGGGGCGCCGGTCGGGGCCAGCATCACGCCCGCCGGGCTGTTTACTTGGACGCCGTCGCAGGCGCAGTATGGCCAGCGGCACAGCATCACGTTTCGAGTGACCGACGCCGCCGGCCGGACCGATTCTCAGGCGGTTTCATTCGACATCTCGGCGCCGCCGGTTGTGGCTCTCAACCTGGCCTTGAACATCGACCAGAACGCGACGGCCACGATCAGCAACAACCTGCTCTCCGTCACCGACGCCGACACTCCCGCTGCGCAAGTCGTCTATTCGGTCACGCAATCTCCGACCAAGGGATCGCTGCGCAGGGACGGAGTGTCAACGACGTCGTTCACCCAGGAAGACGTCAATCAGGGCCGGATCAGCTACGTCAGCAGCGGTCCGACCGGCGCCGACCAGTTCGTGGCCACCGTGAGCGACGGCAACGCGGTTTCGTCGATCGGCTTAACGTTCAGCATCAACGTACAAGCGCTCAATGCGGCGCCTTCGGTGGCGGTGAACGCTGGCTTGTCGCTCGCCAAGGGAGCGATCGGCGCCATCGGCAGTACGCAGCTTTCTTCGACTGACACCGACAATACCGCTGCGCAGATCACGTATACGGTGACGGCGGCCCCCGGCCGGGGTTCACTGCTGCTTAGCGGCGTCGCCACGACCACCTTCACCCAGGATGACGTCAACCAGGGGCGGATCACGTATTCGCACAACAATGGAGGCGAAACGACCGACATTTTCAGCTTCTCCATCACCGATGGCTTTCATCCCGCGTCGGCGCCGCAGACTTTTTCCCTACGAATCAATCAACCGCCGTCGCTGTCGCCTATCGGCAACCGCAATGTCAATGAGCAAACGTTGCTCGATTTTTCCTTGGCGGTCGCGGATGTCAACGGCGATACGCTGAGCGTGAGCATGGACGCCGGGGCGCCGGCAGGGGCCACGTTCGACCCGGTGGCGCGACGTTTTCAATGGACCCCAACTGAAGCGCAAGGCCCCGGCAGCTATCCGATTACCTTTAGCGTGCAGGACAACGGATCGCCGGAGCTGACGGTCACTGAAACGATCATCGTCAACGTGGCGGACGTGAACCTTGCGCCGGTAATGGCGCCGATCGGCAATCGCTCGACGTTGCAGGGGGGTACGGTTAGCTTTCAGGTATCGGCCAGCGACACGGACCTGCCCGTCCAGTTGGTGACGCTGTTGATGGACTCGGGCGCGCCGCAGGGGTCGACATTCGATCCCGCCACCGGCGTTTTCACGTGGAACGTGCCGGCCAACCAGCCGCTGGGTGACTACACGGTTACATTCCGCGCCCGGGACAACGCTTCGCCGGCGGGCGAATCGACGCAGGCGGTGATCATCAGCGTCAAGCGCGAGAATCTGGCGCCGACGCTGGCGGCCATCGGCAACAAGAACATCGACGAGGGGACAGCGCTGCAATTTACCGCCAGCGCATCCGACGGCAACGATCCGGCCGACGTGTTGACGTATACGCTGGTCAACGCCCCGGCCGGCGCCGGAATCAATCCGGTCACCGGCGCATTTTCCTGGACGCCCACTGAAGTACAAGGCAACGCCGGGACGTTCACCTTTATTGTTCGCGTCACCGACAACGGCGCCCCAAGTTTGTCCGACGACGAGTCGATCACCGTCACGGTCAACAAGACGAACATGGCGCCGGTGTTGGCCACCATCGGCGACCAGCAGGTCAACGAGGGCTCGCTGCTGTTGTTTACGGCCACCGGCTTTGACGACGATCTGCCCGATCAGACCTTGACTTTCAGCATGGACGCGGGCGCGCCGGCAGGCGCCACGTTCGACAGCCTGACGCGGGTCTTCCGCTGGACCCCGACGGAAGCCCAAGGGCCCGGCGCCTACAGCGTTACCATCCGCGTTGCCGACGGCCAAGGGGGCAGCGACAGCGAGACGTTCACCATCAGCGTGGGCGAAACCGATTCGGCGCCGATCATCAACGACGTTCCGCTCCAACTCGCCACAGAGGGTCAGGCGATCAACTTTCAAGTGACCGCCACCGATGCCGATTTGCCGGCACAGACGCTCACCTTCAGTCTCGCAGCCAGCTCCGCCCCCGCGGGGGCCGCCATCACCCCGCAGGGCGCCTTCAGTTGGACGCCCAGCGAGGCCCAAGGGCCCGGCGACGTGATTGTGCAGATTCTAGTGACAGACAGCACCGGCCTATCCGACACCAGGTCGGTCCGTATCCGCGTGGCAGAGTCGAACCAAGCCCCGGTGCTCAATGCCATCGGCGACAAGTCCATCAATGAGGCGGCTCTTTTGGATTTCACCGCGACGGCCACCGACCCGGATCTGCCGGCAAACGCGTTGACCTTCAGCCTGGGGCCCGGCGCGCCGGCCGGGGCGGCCATCTCGCCGCAGGGACGATTCACGTGGACTCCCAGTGCATCGCAGTCGGGGCAGACATTTCCGATCACGATTCGCGTCGCCGACGGGGGAAGCCTGTCGCACAGCGAAACGATCCAAGTCACCATCAATGACGTCAATCAACCGCCCGTCTTGTCGACGATCGGTCCCAAAGTGATTCTCGAAGGCAATGTGCTGACCTATGCGGTCGGCGCCACGGACGCCGATTTGCCAGCCAACACATTGACGTTCAGCATGGACGCCGGCGCTCCGGACGGCGCTACGTTCGATCCGGTCTTTCGGCAGTTCCGCTGGCAGCCCACGGAGGGACAAGGCCCCGGCCTGTTCCCGGTCACCATTCGGGTCAGCGACGGCCAAGGGGGAACCGACAGCGAGACATTTGAGATCGCCGTGACCGAAGTGAATGTGGCCCCGATCATCGTGCCGTTCGACGCCAGCTTTTCGATCGAAGAAGGTCAGACGTTGAACTTCTTGATCTCGGCCATCGACAACGATGTTCCCAACAATCAGTTGTTGCTCAATCTGGCCGCGGGCGCACCGTTGGGCGCCACGCTGACCGGCGTCGGTTCGGATGCCCAGTTTCGGTTTACGCCTGACGAGTCGTTGGGAGGCGGAACCTATCAGATTGTGGTGCAAGTCACCGATTCCACGGGGCTCACGACCGATCGAGCATTTTCTGTGGTCGTGACCGAGACCTCGGTCGCCCCGCAGTTGGCGCCTCTGTTCCCACGCTCGGTTGTACAAGGTCAACCGCTTACCGTCGCCGCCAGCGCTTCCGACGCGGACGCGCCGGCGCAGGTGCTCACGTATTCGCTTGTCGGTGAGGTGCCGGCGGGCGCTGCCATCGACCCATTGACCGGGATCGTCCGCTGGACCGTTCCCAGCGATCAATCGCCCGGCGACTATACGCTCAACGTTCGTGTGACGGATCCCACCGGTTTATCGGCCGACCAGCCGCTGCAAGTCTCGGTTCTCGAAGGGCCCGATCTGGCGCTACTGAGCCTGTTGATGACGCCGCGAGAAGCCGACGCATGTCGCAACTTGGGCGTGGTTTCGCTGAACAACGCGGCAGGTCCGGCGCTGGCCGGCGCCGCGGGCGCGTTCCCGCTGGCTAGTTTTGCTCCCCCGACCATCGACGCTGCCGCCAACGATCGAGCGCTTGCCGAACTGGCGGCGGCAGCCGCCGACTCGACCGTAGGCCCGGACACCGGCGTCGCGCATATTGTTCGTCCGGACAAGAAAGCCAAGGACGCCGAGAAGAAGGACGAGCCCAAGCCCGACCAGAAGTTTGAGGCCCCGGCCCCCAACGACGAAGAGTCGTCGACACAGCGCAACGAGGATGCCCAACAGGCGTCCGAAACGCAGGCCGAAGATACGGATCGATTGGCGGCTATCGATCAAGCGCTGGAGATGGCGCCGCTGCCACCGGCCGCGTCCGAGCTCGATTCAGCCGAACTACCGTCGACGGCCGAGACCGACGCGCCGTTGCGTACCGAAGCGTTGCATGAAGCGGCACGGCAAACGCCTGCTAGCGAGGCCGTCGATGGCGCTGTTCAGGAGGCGCTCGCCGAGCTTGCCGCAGCGGCCGACCTGCCCGCGACCGATGTCGGCCAATCTCGGACGGTCGCCGGCGCCCCGGCTGGGCTGCCTTGGCTGGCACTGGGCGCTTCGCTGCAAGCCCGGTCGCGCCACAAGGCCCATCGCCGTGGCCGGCTGGGCAACGGGTTTGAACGCCGGCGGTAGCGAGCCCGCTATTTCGTCGTCGGATGTGTCATTTCCTGGGGCTCCGGGGCGGTCGATAGCGCCACCCCAGTTGGTCGGGCCGTTTGACCGCCTAACTTGCTCGGTTACAATTGAAGAAACGCGGCGGGACGGCCGGCCTTGCCGGACCTAGTACAACCGACGCCACCTTATTGCGAGGCCTTTGGCCATGTCCGCTTTGTTTGCCTTCATGGGCGTGGGCCCGACCGAGCTGTTGATCTTGGCGGTCATTTTGCTGCTGCTATTTGGCAACCGGCTGCCGTCGGTCATGCGCAACCTGGGCCGCGGGGTGATTGAGTTCAAAAAGGGCGTTCAGGGCATCGACGACGAGGAACGACAGGAGCGGGTGGACGACAAATCGCGCGGTAAGCGCGAGGAAGAAGAAGTCGCCGGCCGGTAGTCGCGCGGCTCCACTTCGTAGGGCGGCGCTGCTGTTTTTTTCCCGCTGACCGATGCCGCCGCAACCTCTTCGTTGCTTGCAATGGTTAACCTTGACATGATGGCCATGTTCATGACGCCCGTGACTTTTCTGCTGGCTTTTCTCCCCAGCATCGGTCCGACCGAGATGGTGATTTTCGGGGCGATCGCGGTGCTCTTGTTTGGCAGCCGACTGCCCGAAGTGAGCCGATCGCTGGGCAAGAGTTTGATGGAATTCAAGAAGGGGATGCAGGGAATCGAAAGTGAGCTTCATTCGGCCGTCAACGACAGCAGCCGTGGCATCCCCAAGCGCTATCGAGACACCGACGACCGCGACGTCCCAACCGCCCCTAAGTTCGTGCCGCCTCCCAGCGAGCCGACCGATGTGACGACGTAGCGTCGCCGTACGCCGCCGGGGCGGTTTCCTTGGCGTTGAAAGTCTGGTATCGTAGGGACCGTTGCGTGGTCATTTTCTCGGCAACGGTCGCCCTGGCGATTGGTGCGAAGTTTTGGCCGAGCCCGCGGGCGGCTAGCTCAGTTGGTTAGAGCGCCATCCTCACACGGTGGAAGTCACAGGT
>CAYWTU010000075.1:0-4878 GCA_964461275.1 uncultured Pirellulales bacterium
AAGGAGCGCATGGCCCGGCTGGTCGGCCCCCACCGGGGCCGCCGGGGGACGCGGCTCGGTCGCCGGCTGACCCCAAACCGCCAGCGCGGGAACGCACATGAGCCAGCCGGCCAGCCACCGCGCACGCACCATGAAATTGAATTTTCCAGGAGCCATCGCTTCGCTCCACGCACCGGCGGACGGAAATTTCGAATGGCCAAGGCGGGACGTAAGGGCGACCGTGGCCGACAGGTCGCCCAGCGGGGTGTGCGGCCGAGCCGAAAGAGGCTTTGCCTCTTGAGCGTCCGCGACCGCATGTTTTCATCGTAACTGGGCCACCGACTCCGGACCAGTTTCGCGGAACCCCCATAAACATACTACCAATGGGTGGGTCCGGACCGCCATTCTCCGTGGAAGGCCCGATTTCGCGTCGAACGCAACGAAGGTAACCTACGGCGGCATGAAATCGGCTACCCAAGTTTCCGGCGCACAACCCCCCGCGGCTGGCCGTTGGGCCCCAATCGTCACGGTGGCAACCGTGTTGCTAGCCGCGGCTGCGGCGGCCGGCGGCAGCGTCTGGTTTCGCATGGCCTCCAGCCGTCGACCGATTGAATTCTTGGGGCGGGCCGAGGCCAAGCGTCTGTTGCTGGCGCCGCAAGTCACGCTTTACCGATGCAGCGGTTCCTCCGGCGCGACGTCGCCGGTTTCACCGGATGCCGGGTTGTCGGTGGGGAGCGCCCAAGGTTTTACTCACGTCCGTCGCAGCCTGATCCAAGACCGCAGCTACGACTGGGACGCAGCCGTTGACGCTGCCGCGGCGACGTGGAACTGGCGGCTGGTGTTCACCGACGATACGGGCAAGCTGACGCTCGATTTCGATGGCCAGCGGGGCATGATGCGCTTGGTCGAGCGCGACCGCGTGGTGTCGATCGGTCCCTCGATGCCGGCTTTGGAGACGTTGTTTACGTCGATCGCCAAATTGCCCGCAGGCTCGACTGCGAATCAGGGTCGCTAATTCGTCGATCGCCGCACGGCGTCGCGCTGGCCATACGACTCTCCCTGGCGCTGAACGGCTTGGCTCACCGCCGCGCCTGAGCCCGGGGCGCCGTGCCGCATTGCCTCCCACAAGCTACGCAGCGCAACGTCAAGAAAGCTGCTGGAGAGAAAACCCAAGAATGTTCCCAGCACTGTGGCGGCCGCGGTTCCAAAACCAATGGCCCCGTACCTGCCGGTATGGCCATAGGCCGACATGAGCAGCCCACCGCCCAGCGCCATCCCAAACGCGCCGCCGCACACGGTGCATACGATCATCGCCCACGTGACGCGAATCTCGCCCGAGATGCGAGACTGAGGCGCCGCGTGCGCTAGGTGGCCGAAGTCGGGTCGACGGGGCGGGCAATGCTCCGCGGGCTCGTCGCGGACGACTCCCGGTTGCCAGGTTTTCGTTCCCCAGGCGTTGGCGGCCACATGAACCGCCATCAGCGCTACGATCCACAGCACGACCGCGGCCGCCGCCCCACCGATAGCGGCCAAAATGGCAAACAGCAGGCTGATGACCGCCAACCAGCGAAACATCTCCCATAGGCTGAACTGCCAAGGCGATGCGCCGCGCATCCGGGAATTCGACCTGCTCGGTTCGGATTCCCGTCGGTCGACCACCGGCGCATCCACTCGACGCGGCAGGGCCGCCAAGACTTCGCGAAAATCGGTGGGAGTAGCCATATTCCATCGCCCGGGAACAACGCCTAACTGGAGTCTATCCAGCGGGCCGGCCGTTGGCCAAGCGCAGCTCGGCCAATTGATCTTGAGGCAAAGCGCCGCTTGTGGGAACAATGCTCGCTGGAAACCCAACGCCGTGGGCCGGATCGCCCGGGCCGTCCCCCCACCGCAGCCCATCGCCACCACGGCACGGATGTCCCACGGCACTCAACCTTTCCGACGCACCCTGCGACACCTGGCAGTGGTGTCGACGTTGGTTGCCGCGCTGGTGGGGGCCGCCTACGCCGGTCTATCGTGGCGCGTTGCGCTCGAACGCCGGCAATGGCTGGCAACGCTGGAGCAGGCCGACGCCCAATCGCTGCGGCCGCTGCTCGCCCGCGCCGGGCGTTACGGGCCCGAGGGGTGGAGCGCTGCCGCGTCGCTGTTGGCGTCGACGGACAGCGCCGTCGCGGCCGAAGCCAGCGCCATCGTGCTCTCATGGATTGACGATCCGCGACCACTCACCCCCGAACAGCAGCAACAGCGGCTGCTGGCTGTGGCCGCATCGCTGGCCGACCAGGCGCACGATGCCTCGGACGCCGGTCGACCACGGTTGCGGCAGGTGGCGATGCGGTTGGCGTCCGTCGCCGCAAATCAAACCGGTCCGCTGGCAACTCAATGCCTGGCCCATTGCCAAAAGGCGCTGGATGTCGTCACGACGGATCGTCAGGCGCTCGCCTCGCACGCTACGCCCACGCGGTTCACGACGCGATCCGCGGCGCCAACAGTGGATTCCGCTGCAAGGGCGCCGGTCGATCCAAAATCGCCTCACTCCCTGGGCGAATTTCCGATCGATGCGGCCAGCCGCCTGCCGCTGCCGCAACTGGCGACCGTTGTGAACGAGCCGGCCCGAATTCGCGATCCCGTCGACGAAGAACAGTTTAGCCCCACGCCGAATCAAGACGTGCCGTCGAACGCGGCTGGGCCACTATTGCTGGCGCCCCAGCGGCAACGGCCAAGACTCGTGCCGACGCCGCGGCAACCCGCACAGACATCCGACCGTGACTCGCGCCGCGGGACGCTGATGCGCCATGAGTCCGCGCCTCTGAACACCCAGACGGAATCGACGGCCGCGGGCCCCTCGCCCGAGCTAGCGCCGTTTTCTGCGCAACACAACCCCGATCCGCGCAGCGCGGCCCAGGCCGTGGACGATTTGCGCCGCCGCGGGTACAGCGATTTTGAAATCGAATTGGGGCGAATGGCGACTTCTCCCGACGTGTACCAGCGGCGGCGTCTGGCCGAGATGTTGCCCCGGCTGGCCGGCGTAGACCCTCGCCGCTGGTTGCGTTGGCTCAGCTTCGACGAGGACGCGGTAGTCCGACGGACCGTTGTCGGTTGGATGATTACCACCGGCGAAGCCAGCCTGTTGGCCCGGGCGCGTGAGTTGGCGGTTGGCGACCCCGACGACCAGGTTCGTCAGGCTGCCCAGCGCGCCCTTGAGGGCGCGAAATAGCAGCACGACCGCAGAGCCTAGTCGAACCACTCATCGGCCGGGTCGAACTTGGGCACGACGATGTTCAAGATCGTCATTCGTCCCACAGCCCGGTGACGGACGCCCGGCGGGATCACCACGCACATGCCGGGACGAACCGGCAGCCGCTGGCCATCAAGCTCCAAACAGGCCGTCGGTTCACAATTCAATATGTAATAGGTCTCGGTCAGATGCCGGTGATAGTGCGTCTGGGCATCGAGCGAAATTTCCACGCGATGAATGGTGCCGGGAAACTGAGGGCAATCGGTCAGCGCCCTACGCGTCGTGCCGCAGGGACAAGCATGTGGTTCGATGTGGTCGAAGTCGATGACCACAACGCCCGGTTGAGCTGAGCGGCAGTGGTCTGCCGACGCCGGCGCCGTGGACGGATGGTTGGTGGGCAGCGCTGCCCGGTCATTGATCATGGCTGACTCTACCGATTCGGGCGACCGCAGCGAATGGAGATGGCCCGCCGCGATGGCGGCTCCACCCTAGCACGCTGGCGTTGGCACGAACAGCAACCCGAGCGTGATCGGAAGGGTCTAATTGCCGAGCACGGACAGCGCGGTCGGCAAGGGCTATACGACCGGTGCAGCCAACCTGGTTTTCCACCAGAAGAACGGAACTTCGACGTTTCGGAAGCGATGAATTTCCAAGGGCTTGCGCTGCGCCGTGGCCGGCCGAGGACGGCGTAGTGTCGGTGGCTTCGGGCGTTGCAACCGTTACGGTTTGGCTACCTTGCCGACCCGGCAAGGTCTTCGCAACAGTTGTCGTAAAGCATTTGGGAAAAATAACTTCTGATCGTTCAAGCGCTCTGCGCGGCGCTGCCGATGAGGAAGTTGTCCCGCCTGAGGATTGCGTGCAATAGCAGTACCTCAAGGGAGGCGCTTGTCGCCGGCTAACCCCCAATCGGGTCCTGGAGCGGCCCGACGGCACGAGCGCAACACACCGGCCGAACTGTGGCCTCGACCCTCCACCCTGCCCGCCCCCGTACACACCCCGTGTGACCCTCTCCCCGAGGGTCATCACCTCGCTTGCCAGTCGCGGCGCGCCCCCTTTTGGGAATCGCTTGCGCCGGTGAGCAACCCGGCAGACAGGGCTGCGCACTGTCACAGTTCCCTCGAAAGGAGACGATGCTCGCATGAAATGGAATTCCGTTCTGGGAGCGCTCGCCGTGAGCGCCATGTTGTGTACCCAAGCGTTCGGCAACGGTCTAATGGACCGAATGCTGGGTGGCAGCTGCTGTCCGTCGAGCTGCTGTGAAACGTCGTGCTGCGGTGCGAACGCCTGCGATCCTAGCTGCTGCCATGCGGCCGCCAGCGATCCGAGCTGCTGCCACGCCAACACCTGCTGTGGCAACAACGCTTGCTGCAACAACGGCTGCGGCAACGGCTGCTGCAAGAAGGCGTGCTGCGAACCGAGCTGCTGCGGAGCCACCGCTTGCTGCAATAGCTGCGATTCGTGCTGCGTAAGCTGCTGCCGTCCGACCCCGGTCCGCGACCTGTTTGCGGGTCTGGTCGGCATGTTCGATCGCGGTTGCTGCAGCACCTGCTGCGCTCCGGCTTGCTGTGAGCCGAGCTGCTGCGGAGCCAAGGCTTGCTGCGAACCGAGCTGCTGCGGCGCCAAGGCGTGCTGCAACAGCGGCTGCGGAAACGGCTGCTGCAAGAAGG
>CAYWTU010000075.1:4978-10667 GCA_964461275.1 uncultured Pirellulales bacterium
CTTGCGACCCGAGCTGCTGCCATGCCGCCGCTTGCGACCCGAGCTGCTGCCATGCCGCCGCTTGCGACCCGAGCTGCTGCCATGCGGCCGCTTGCGATCCGAGCTGCTGCCACGCGAACGCTTGCTGTGGCAAAAACGCTTGCTGCAACAGCGGCTGCGGAAACGGCTGCTGCAAGAAGTCGTGCTGCAACACCGGCTGCTGCAAGAAGTCATGCTGCAACAGCGGCTGCTGCAAGAAGTCGTGCTGCGAACCGAGCTGCTGCGAAGCCACCGCTTGCTGCAACTCGTGCGATAGCTGCTGCACCCCGTGCTGCAAGCAGCGCTGCTTCAAACTGTTCGGCGGCGTGTTTAGCTGCAAGAAGTGCTGCAACAGCTGCGATAGCTGCTGCCAGAAGTCTTGCTGCGAACCGAGCTGCTGCGAAGCCACCGCTTGCTGCAACAACAACGCCTGCTGCGGCAAGGCTTGCGGCAACGCTTGCTGCCATAGCGGCAACGCCTGCTGCCATAGCGGCAACGCCTGCTGCGGCAACAGCTGCAGCGGCGGCAGCGCGGCTCCGGCTGCGGAAGCTGAAGCCGCTCCGGTCCCCCCGGCTCCGATGGCCGATCCTTCGGCTTCGATCCAGGGCAAGCAGCGGATCTTCAACGCCAGCAGCAAGAACCTCATCCGCCGCTCCTAAGCGACGATGCGGTCTACTGACCCCTAACGCCAACCCTGTCCCGGAGGCCCTTGCCCTCCGGGACAGGATGGCTTAGCCCAAGATCGTAACCGGACCACGTCACAGGCGTCCGGTGCCGAGGCAGAACTGGGCGGGTCGAAAACCAGTTTGCTCCGGTGGCACGCAGTCCCAACCGGACCGACTCCATCAGGTTCCAAACCTGCGGAGCGCGAAACGTGACGTAACCCACACACAGGCGGTCGGCCCTATTCGGGTCGGCCGCCTGTGTCTTTTTTTACGACTGATTCCGCGTCATCGCCTGGTGCGCCTCGGGCAAGCAGGCCTTTACTCCAGGAACGCAAACTCGCTCGTCATCATCAACCCGTGCGCCACCGCCGCCCAGGCCCGCGACGGGTCCATCCCCTTGGCCAGCTCGCCCTTGACATACTCCACAGCCAGCCCGCGCTCGGCGGCGTCCGGAAGGCGTCCCAACACTCGCCGGAACAGCCAAGCCACCCGCGCTTCCGGCTTCGTTTCAGCGCGAAACTCGGGCGCTCGCACCACCGCTTCCGCCCGATCCTGCACAAAGGCGTTGTTCATCATGTACAACGCCTGCTGCGGCACGATGTTCTGATAGCGATCCGGCGCCGTGGACTTGGGAACCGGCACGTTGAAGAGTCGCCGCACCGGGTCGAACTGCGCCCGATCGGCGAACAGGTACATCGTGCGCCGCATGGATCGCCCCGACGCCTGAGGCCCGACGCTGCGCCCCCCAATCTGCCCCTCCAACTCGCCGCCGACGGCCAACCACGCGTCACGCAGACACTCAAAATCCAGCGGACGCGAAGCGAATTTCCATAGCCAAACGTTCTCCGGATCGCTGACGGCGCCGGGCGATCGATTCGCGCTGGCTTGCGCGTAAGCGGCGCTATTGAGCATCAGACGGTGCAACTGTTTCAGCGACCAACCACGTTCGACGAATTCGGCCGCCAGATAGTCCAACAGTTGCGGATGACTCGGCTCGGTGCCGCTCAGGCCGAAGTTGTTGGGCGTGGGAACCAAACCACGGCCAAAGTGCTTCAGCCACACGTAGTTTACCAGCACTCGGGCGGTAAGCGGGTTGGCCGAATCGACAATGGCCCGCGCCAGCTCCAAGCGACCGCTTCCCGTGCGGTACTCGGTTCGCTGTGGGCCCGACAGCAGCGACAAGAAGCGACGCGGCGCCGGGGCGCCTGCGTTCTCAGGCTGTCCCCGAACGAACACCTTGGCGTCGTAGGCGGGAACCCGTTCGCGAACGATCATCGCCCTCCCGGGCGCGCCCGGATGGGTCGCCAAAAGTTCGTTCATCGGCGCCTCGAGCGCCGCCAACTGCTTGAGCGCCGCGTGCGCCAGCGCCTCCGCCACGTTGTCCGCGGAACAGACAAATGGCGACTGGGGCGAAGCCAGCCAGCCGGCCGACGCCTTGTCGGCCTCGGCCAGCGCCTGCTGCGCCGCCCGGGTATAACAGGCGGCCAGGGCGCCCAGGTCGGCCGGTTGATCGGAAATCACCGCCGCGGCCAGGGCCGGATCGGCGAACTCCGCTTCCGAACTCAGCCGCTTGAGCAGCGCCGCCCGGCCCGCGGCGATATTCTCCTGCGGCAGCATGCCCCACGTATTCCACACCGAGAACCAGCGGCCGCCGTCCGGTTGCTGCGAGGCGGATCGCCAGACACGCACGAATCGAGCCAACACACGCGGCGGAATTTTTCGTCGGTACGCCGTCGGTTGCACGTCGGCCCCGCTCGATTCGATCTCGGCCACCGCCGCCATGATTTCCGCCGCGTGTGCGCGGACATAGCGGTTGTATTCCTCGGCCCTTTCCCTCAGGAAGGCGTCTACCGCCGCCTTCAACGGCGCCAGCTTTTCCTCGAACTCGCGCCCCAGCGGCGTCGGCTCGACCTTCAATAGCGGAAACGGCGTCGGTTCCTCCACGCTGCAGAACACGCCGTACAGCGAATAGTAGTCTTCCGTCGGTATCGGGTCGGTCTTGTGATCGTGACACCGTGCGCAGTGCACAGTCAGACCCATCAGCCCGCGCGTCACGGTGTCGATGCGGTCGTCCATTACCTCGTGAACGTCGCGCTTGTCGCGACGGCCGACCGTCAGGAACCCCAGCCCACGCTGAGTTTGTAGGTCGTTTTGCCCCTCGGGCAACAGGTCGGCCGCCAATTGCCGAATCAAGAATGTGTCATACGGCAGATCGCGGTTGAAGGCCTCGATCACCCAATCGCGATACGTGAACGCATCGGGAAAATCGGCCCGCTCCAGTCCAATCTCGATCGACTTATATCCGGCGGTGTCGGCGAATCGTGCGATGTCCAACCAGTGCCGCCCCCAACGCTCGCCGTAACGCGGCGACGCCAAATAGCGTTCGATCAGGTCCCGCATCGCTTCGGGTTCGGAACGCCGGTCGGCCAGAAACTCATCGATCTCGGCGGCGGTCGGCGGCAGACCGGTCAAATCGAAGCTGACCCGGCGAATCAACGTCGGTCGGTCCGCTCGAGCCGACGCGTTCAAACCCTGCGCCTGCCGCGCCTCAGCCACGAAATGGTCGACCGGGCCCAGGCACCAGCTTCGATCCACTCCCTGGGGAATCGGCGGCTTGACCACCGGTTGAAACGCCCAATGGTCATGAGCGTCGTTTTCGGCCGCCGCCGACTCGGGCCACGGCGCTCCGGCGGCGACCCAATCGGCCAACAGCTTCACGTCGTCGGCCGCCAGTTGGCCGTCGGGCGGCATGCTCAGGTCGGGGTCGGCGTACTGTACGGCAATCAGCAACCGGCTCTGCTCGGGGCGCTCGAGGTCGATCGCCGGCCCACGCTTACCGCCTCTCAACAGTCGTTCGCGAGAATCGAGCCGCAAATCGCTCTCGGCCAGCTCCTTGCCGTGGCATTCCCAACACCGCGCGCTGAGCAACGGCCGCACGCGCGTCTCGAACAGTTCGCTGGCCGCGGCGTCGACGGAAAGCCGAGCGGGGGGCGGGTCGGCGGCCGCGACGGGCGCCAGACACCCGCAAGAAAATGCGGCCGCAATGGCCCAGCGCCAACGACAGACTCCCGAATGCATCGCCTTGCCGGGGAAATGGGCTAGTGTCGGGGCCGCCAAATGCCAGTCGCGCGCCGCGCGGACGTTGCCTGTGACGAGCCATGACACCCGACACACGCACCCTGCGAGCCCAAAATCATGCTATCGCCGGTCGTCGGGGAGTGTCAAACCGGGCGCGCGGGGCGAGTCGCCGTCCGAACGGCGTGCGAGTTGACCGCGCCACGATGCCGGAACATGGCTACTGGAATACGATCCTGGCGCGGCTCTATAATCGAGGGAGTTTCGTGAATTTGACGCAACCTCGGGGCGGCAACTGCCGCGGCCCGCACCACGCTTTTCGCCTCGGTGGCTCGCTATGCCCGTCCAGATGGAACTTTCGCGGATCATCATCAGCGAAATCAACAATGAGCAAGTCATCTATCTTAAGGAAGTCGACGGCGAGCGTCAGTTTCCGATTCTGATCGGCATCTTCGAGGCCACCAGCATCGATCGCCGCGTGAAGGGCAATCCCTCGGCCCGGCCGCTGACGCACGACCTGCTCGTCAACCTGGCCGAGCACCTGGGGGCCGAGTTTCAGGCGGTGATCATCAGCGAACTCAAGGACCACACGTACTACGCTCGGCTGCAACTGAAGCACGAGGGTGAGACGGTGGAGGTGGACGCCCGGCCGTCCGACGCCATCGCCGTCGCAGTCACCTGTGACCCACCGCTGCCCATCTACGTGAACGAAGACGTTTTGGATGACGTGCTGGGCGAGCAGTAGCCCCCGGGGCGTGCCGAGGCCGGTTGCCGGCGCTCCCGCTGCCCTCCTGCTTGACGGGCGTTTAGAGTCCAACAAATAACCTGCCTTTTCGCGCTCCTCGCATGAAGTCTGCTTTGCCTGTTGAGCCCGTATTGCGACTGCTGATTGCCTTCAGCAGGCACGAAGCGGCGCTCGATTGGGCTCAGGAAACCGCCGCGCACCATTGGGGGCCCGTAGCGCTGGTCAGCCAACGGTTCGATTTCTTGGAAACCGACTATTATCAATCCACGATGGGAACCGGCCAGCGGCTGCAAATATTCGCGCTGGCAGACGCCATCGACCCAGGTCAGTTGTCGCAGTGGAAACGGCAGACCGGTGATTGGGAAGCGGAGTACGCCCAGGCCGCCGGCCATGCCGAGCCTCGACCGTTGAATTTGGACCCGGGCTACCTCACCTTGGCCAAGTTCGTCCTGGCGAGCACCAAAGACCATTCCCACCGGATTTACCTGGGTCAAGGGATTTTCGCCGAGGTGACGCTGTTCTTTCGTTCCGGCCGCTGGCAGGCGCACCCTTGGACCTATCCCAACTACCGCCGCGAAGACTATCAGGACTTTCTGACTCGCTGCCGCGAATTCTTCTACGCCCAACGAAGCAAGGAACCCCGCTTGTGATCTGGCTGCTGATGGGCGCATTGATTCCCAGTTTCTTGGTGAGCTGGCTGATGGCGTTGGTCGTCCGTCGCCAAGCGGCCCGCTGGGGCTTGATGGACGAACTCGACGACCGAAAGGTCCACACTCAGGTCACGCCTTTGGGCGGCGGGATTGCGATCTGGCTGGGCGTGGCGCTCCCGTTGGCGCTGGGGGCCGGGTTGGTGCAATTGATTCGCGCCGCTCGCAGCGGCCACATCGATTGGCCCGCCGTCGCCCAACTGGCGTTGCCCGCCGTGGCCGAACGACACTTGGCGGGCCTGGCAACCGCTTCGAGCGGACTGTGGCTGGCATTGGGTTGTGGCGCCGTCATGATGCTCTTAGGCTTGGCCGACGACCTGTGGGAACTCGATTGGCGCCCGCGGCTGGCTGTGGAATTCTTGGTGGCCTTGGTGGTGGTCGCCTGGGGCTGGAGGCTGTCGCTGTTTTACGAGGCGCCTTGGTTTACCGTGCCAATCACCGTGTTGTGGATCGTCGGGCTGGTGAACACGGTCAACATG
>CAYWTU010000076.1:0-10659 GCA_964461275.1 uncultured Pirellulales bacterium
TTCAAATAGCCCTGCACGATTCCGGGAGGAATTCTGTCGTAGTGGTGGCGTTCCACAGCCCGGGCGCGATGCGAGACTTGGCAACTCGGTCCGGCGGTGGACGATGGCTGCCTCGATAGTTCTTGACCGCGGGTTCGGCTCGAATCAAACTCAAACATTGTCTACCAGCCGGCCGCGAGCGTTCTTACGAAGCGGTCGCGCCCGTTTTAGAGTCCAAAAACCAACCTCCTCGGCCGGCCAAAATCTTCGGAAGTTAGAGAACCGTTGTCAAAAGATTTCTAGCGGCCAGTTGGCGGGGATTATCGCAGCGCGATGCCCCCTGATTCCCTCGCGATTGAACACCCTCCGCAAATGCGTGATTTATGCTCAAACGATGTCGTGCTGTCACCTCAGAGACCGCCAAGCAACCTGACAACGCCCCTCTAGCTTTTATTGATTTCAGCGCACCGAGAAGGTTGTTGGTCGGACACTTCGATCTGCAGGGGACGCTCGTCCCTAGAGACGGAGTTGGCTGGACGACTTGCCTGGTACTGTGCTTGTGGGCACTTGCCGTTAGTGCGCGTGCGGCAGAACCCGCGAGCGCCGCTCGTCCAGAAGAAGCCGGCCCGGATTACTCCCTTCAAGGCGAGTATCAAGGGATGATTTCGGGTGGTTTCCGCCGGCGGCCCGTGGGGTTGCAAATCATGGCCCAGGGCGATGGCGCTTTTCAGGCGGTCGAATACGAAGGGGGACTGCCCGGCGCCGGATGGGACGGCCGCCATCGTCGTCAGTCGCAGGGTCAGCGGCGAGGCAGCGTGGCGATTTTTTCCGGTGAGGGAAGCTCGTTCTCCATCTTGAATGGCCGGTTGTCGCTGTGCAACGAAGTCGGCGGATTGCGCGGCACGCTTTCGCCCACGCAGCGCCACAGTCCGACCGAGGGTTTGCCGCCTCCGCCGGGCGCCGTGGTGCTGTTCGACGGTTCGCCTCCCTATGAACTCCGAGGGGCGCGATTGACGGAAGACAATTTGCTGATGGAAGGCTGCATCACCGAACGCTCGTTCAACGACTTCACCATGCACGTCGAGTTTCGCACTCCGTTCATGCCTACCAAGGTTGATCAGGGCCGCGGCAACAGCGGTGTCTACATCCAGGAGCGGTACGAATTGCAGATACTGGATTCATTTGCATTGGGCGGCGCGGCCAACGAGTGCGGCGGGCTCTACAAACAGCGGGCGCCCGACGTCAACATGTGCCTGCCGCCGCTGGTCTGGCAGACCTATGACATTCAGTTTCGCGCCGCGCGGTTCGACGCGGCGAAAAAGAAAATTCGGCCGGCGATTCTCACCGTGCGGCACAACGGCGTCTTGGTTCACAATCGCGTCGAGATCGCCGGCAAGACCGGCAACGGCAAACCCGAGGGCCCTGAACCGCGGCCGATATTATTCCAAAACCACAAGGATCCCGTCCGGTTCCGCAACCTGTGGATTCTGCCGGAAGACCGGCCGTACCCGAATGGCGAAGCGATCGAACACGTGCGGCCGCTGGAGGTTTTACAGCGCTCGCCCGGCGGCGGCCGCTCGCCGGTGTCTCATCTGGCGCTTCGAGCCAACCAACAACCTGCTCGGCGCGCTGGAATCAACGGGAGTTAGAAGGCCGTTGTCAGGTTGTTTGGCCGGCTCTTAACTCGATTGGCAATTGATCGATCTTGGCCGCCAGGATGAAGTCGTTCTCGCTCAGTCCGCCAATGGCGTGCGTCCAGATTTCGATCGCCACATTGCGGTAGCCTTCTAGGTGCAGGTCGGGGTGGTGGCCTTCCGCTTCGGCCAACTCGGCCACCTTTTCGAAGAATCGCATTGCCGCCAAAAAGTTCTTCACCACCCAGGTCTTGCGGATTCGCTGGCCGCCTGGCGTCAATTGCCATCCCGGCAGTTCCGCCAACTGCGCCGCAGCCTCATCCGGCGTACAGGGCGGCACACCCCCTTCACAAGGAATGCACTTCTTCGCGGCAAGTTGCTTCGAGCTGGTGCTTTGCATGGCTGACTCCTCGGAGCGGTGCAGGGCCGCGGTTTCGCACTTTTTTCTAACCTAAAAACGCCTTCCTCAACTCATCCACGTGTCGCGGACAGGCGGTTTTCGGATCCTCTGGATCCTCGTACTCCAGCACGATGTAACCCCGGTAGCCCACGTCGCGCATGATGCCGGCCAGCTTGCTCAAATCGCTGGGCTGCCGCGGCGACCCTTCCGGTTTGATCGAAACCTTGATTTGAACGTTCAGCGCGTAGGGGGCGATCTTGGCCAAATCCGCGTAGACGTCGCCGCTGTGAAAGTTCCCGGAATCGACGTTGACGCCGAACCACGGACTGTTCACGTCCCGCACCAAGGCCAACATGCTATCGACCGTGTCGGTCAGTCCGCCGTGATTCTCTAAGGCCAGATAGACGCCGTGACCGGCCGCGTAGGCGCAGCATTCCTCCATGCCCTCGACGGCCAGTCGATGCGCTTCTTCGCGCGATTGACCCTCGCCCGCTTTTCCGGAAAAAATGCGAATCACCGGCGCGCCCAAGATTTCCGCATGGTCGATCCACCGCTTGACCAACGCGATCTGCTCCTCTCGCTTTTCGCCCGATGGAAGGCAGAAATCGTTCCCGACCGCCGTACCGGACACGTCCAGCCCCAGCCGAAAACAGAGCCCCTTGAGTTGCCGCAGGTACTCCGAGTCAAAACCGTCTGGAAAGTAGTAGCTGGTCAACTCGGTCCCTTCGAGGCCCTGCTCCGCGCAAATCCGCACGAATTCCTCCAGGCTCATCCGCGGAGACTTTTTGCCGGTGAGGTACTGGCGGTAACTGTAAGCCGCCATGCTGAACTTGAACTTGGGCGCTCCGCCCTTGTTCCAGGGCTCGATGGCGCGGACCGCCACGGGGCTCAGCATGGCGCCCGCGGCCAGTGCCGCGCTCGTGCCCAGAAATTCGCGGCGTGATGAAACGACGGCAGGCGCCGGCATGGTGGTACTCCGAAAGGTTGTGTAATACCTAAGCACTATTGTGCTGCCGCTGCGCGCCGGGCTCAAGCGGCCAGCCCCCTTCCCCAATGGGCATGTTACCATAGCGCCGAGGCCAAAAGCCTGGAATCTGCGGTCAGTCAGGATGTCGCCCCATCCATGCGAGCCGGGGCCGTCCGCGTGCCCACAACCACACAGATGGGGAACAACATCATGCCCACACGTTGCCACCTTCAGCCGCCCGCGCCGTCAGCATACTCTGCGCCGACCGGATACACCCTGGTGCTCAGTTGCGTGGACGCGCGCTTACTCGACGATCTGGTTTCGTTCCTGGACCTCGACAACCTCACGAATCGCTACTACCACGTCACCCTGCCAGGAACGTCGCTGGGGCTGACCAAGCGAGTCGTGCAGGACATTGAAGCACTACCGGAGGGCTCCGATGAAGAAATCGAAAAGAAGAAAAAGCTGAAACCGCAGTTTCGACGCTGGCGAACTATTTTCATTGAACAAGTGCAGGCTGCCGTCATCCTGACCAAGGGAAAGCTGACCGACATCTACGTAGTGCAACACGAGGACTGTGGCGCCTTTCGCGTGTACATCGATAAAGATGCGGCTGAAATGAGTCCGCAGGAAGAACTGGCGATACATGACAGCTATGCGGAAGCCCTGCTCGAAGACCTTACGAAAAACTTCTGCGCGGTCTATAACCCGAAGGATCTCAAGGGAAAGCCGATC
Source organism: uncultured Pirellulales bacterium (assembly GCA_964461275.1). Taxonomy (GTDB): domain Bacteria; phylum Planctomycetota; class Planctomycetia; order Pirellulales; family CAYNRE01; genus CAYWTU01. Next base: position 3,716 of record CAYWTU010000076.1, read on the forward strand.
CAAAAAGATCAAAAACAACCATGCGTTCACACGTTTTACATGGATCTACGCGGTACTGTGAAGCATCTTCGCAGCTACCCGGACGTGAGAAGTCGACCTTCCTGCGACAATCCGTAGTGAACCGGGGGTAGGTTGGGCGTCGTGTGTGGGCCGCCGACCCGCCCAACGTGCGTTCGGCTACGTCGCCACCTGCCTGGCTTCCAGATGTGGTCGAGGAATGACGCTCGCGCCCGTTGCGGACGAATCGAACTCGCCCTGCCGCACCCTGCTTTTCCGCCATTTGGCCCCGAGCATCAGCGTATTGATTCCCGAACCAATCCCCAGCAGCGCCACGTTGCTGTCCTGTGGTACGGCGCCGGCCTCGACCGCGCGGGCCATCGTGACAGGCAGCGCCGCCGAGCCGGTGTTGCCTAGGAAATCAACGGTTACGGCATCGCGTGACGGGTCCAATCCCAGGGCGTCAAGCATCCGCCGGCGATGCGCCACGCCTACCTGGTGAGAGAACGTGTGCTGAATTTCGTCGGCCTGCCACTTGGTTTCCCTGAGGAATTCGGCGAAGGCGGCCCGTGCCACGCCGATGCCCGCCTCCAACAGCGCCTCGGCGTCGGTCTGCATGAGCATCCCGCGGCGATCGCCCACATGGGCGTGGTCGCCACGACACAGGTCGCTATGTTGCGTGGCACAGCGGGCGACGCCCCCCAGCAGCTTGTTGCCCGTTTGGCTCAACGACTGGTCGACCACTATGCCGGCCGCGCTGGCCGAACCGATGGTCAGCGAAGCCAGGGCCAGTTTCATCTCGGCTCTGGTCAGCGACTCGTCAAAATTAAGCCGATCGATCGTGGCTTCGACCAGATCGCGGCCGCTCTCGGTGCATACGACCAGCCCCGCCCGAATCTGGCCGAGTTCGATCATATTTGCCAACTGCACCAAACCATTGAGAAAACCAAGGCAGGCGTTGGAGACATCGTAGACCAGGCAGTCTTCGCCCAGACCCAGGCACCGGTGGACATCGCAGGCTGTGGCCGGCTCTAGTTGGTCGCGACAGACCGAGGCATGAACGAGCGCCCCGATCTGTTCGGGCGCCACGCCGGCCGCGGCCATAGCCGCGCGGGCACTGACCACACCGACCTGGCTGGGACGCGTCCCAGCCGGCCAGAAACGCCGCTCACGGATGCCGGTCATCAATTCGAGCCGCCCCTCGGGCAGCCGCAGGCGGCGATATAGCGGCTCCAGACGCCGTTCGATCTCCTCCGACGTCACCGCCTCCGTCGGTAACGTGTAACCCAATGACTCCAGACAGACTCGGTGGTATCGCATGGTGCGGCTGCGGAGGGCGAAATTGTCGGGGAAGAACGTGCCAGCACGGCCTGGGTTGCGGCGAAATAGCGGGTTTTCGCGTCGGGGTGCGACGCCATGCCATCCACGACCAAGATACCGGTTCGGTGATCGATCGTAAAGGACTGTCAGAAAACAAGTTGCGCTCTGGCTGAACAGGCGACCACGAGCGCAGTCATTGCTAGCACCATTTCGCAGGAACACTAAATCGTGTAGTGCAATCGCTGGCCCACCACAAAATATGGGACTCGTTTTTCCTGTTCGCAGCCGCGTCCTAAACTCTGCCCGTGCTCGCTGCGGCAAGTCGCTGCAGGGGGCACAAGATCGGATTGCAACTACCTCGGGACCGGAGTCGGGATGACTCGCTGCGGTGTCCTGCATGGTTGTCGCGGGTTTAAGTGACAGGAGACTCCCAGTGAGTCGCTCGACAAGGAAGTTCGAGCCGTCGACGCTCAGCGGGCCGCACGGACGCGGACCCGTGGCTTCTTGCAGCGCCCCTTTGGCGAGATTCCGGGCCTTGGCCCTCTACACCGTGCGGCGCATGGGCGACCGCTTGACGCCGGTCATTTCCCTGTTTGTCCAGGACACGGCCCGTGTCCTCACGAAGGAGTGACCGATGCGCACGAAACCGTTAATTGGCCTCAACGCCGACTACAAGCCCGCCGCCAAGACCGATGGTGTTTCCTTTAGCTACGTCGCCAGCGGCTACTACGAAGCGATCAGCAAGGCGGGCGGAGTCCCCATGGTGATTCCTCCCCTGACGGACGACGCCGACATCGAGCGCGTCCTGGACCTCCTGGACGGAATGGTGATGATCGGCGGCGCCGATTTGGATCCGCGTCGCGACGGCTTCATGTTGCACCCGTCGCTGCGTCTGATGGACAAACGTCGCGAGATTTTCGACCGCCGGCTGATGCAGCTCGTCGCCAAGCGGAAGATGCCGGTGTTCGGCATCGGGGCAGGGATGCAGCTCTTGAACCTGTCGCAGGGGGGGAGCTTGTTCCTGCACATACCGGAGGATCTCCCCAAGGCGCTGCCGCACCGCGACGCGCTCGATCCGGCACATCGCCATACGCTCAACGTGACGCCCGAAACGATCATGGACCGGGTTTACGGCGAGGGCGAGATTCGCGTCAACAGCATGCACCACATGGCCATCGACGACGTGGCGCCCGGCTTCATCGTCTCGGCCCGTAGTCCAGACGGCGTGATTGAAGCGATCGAAAGCCGCCGCGAAGATTGGTTTGCCATGGGGACGCAGTTCCACCCGGAAGCCGACACGGCTTCGGCCCTGGATATCCGTATTTTTGAGGAGTTTTTGGTGGGGATCACCGGCGAGGTAATCGAAATGCGGCTGGTGGCGTGAAGCCCGGCGCGCGTACGACCCAAGCGAAGTCAGGAGCGTCGCCCTCTCTCGTTGTGACAATCGGAAGGCCGCCTCAGGCGACGCGGCCTTCGCACGGCAACGTGCCACGGGAGTGTCCCGTGCCCACGAGCCAGCGCCACGCCTGCGACTGCCCGTTCGTACTCGTACGGACGGGCAGTTGGCAGGGTTTTTCTCTTGTACCCCGCGTCAGCCGCAGTGCACGCCGGCCGCGCGTCCCACGAATCGATTTTGGCGCGGCCGGAAGGGCCCCGTTCTCGTAAACGCTTCACTCCAGCCGCCGCCGCGCGTTTTTGGCGAGCAATCATCGCGTTAAACCACCCGCTTTTGAAACCGCAGCGTGCTGACGGTCAGAATTCCGGCTCCAAACACCGCCAACATGCAGGCCGGATACCACAGTTGCCAGCCGTGCGCCCCGCGCAGGATGACGCCGCGAAGGATTTCGATGTAGTAGGTGACCGGTATCAGGCACGATAGGCCGTAAATCGGCAGCGGCATCTGCGATCGCGGAAAGATGAACCCGCTGAGCAGGATCGACGGCAACATCACCAACAGGCCCAACTGCATCGCCTCGGCCTGGTTCGACGCCAGCGTGGAAATCAAGATGCCGATCCCCAGGCTGGGCAATAGAAACAGCGCCGACATGGACAACAGCAGCGCCTTATTGCCGGCAATCGGCACCTCGAAGACGTAAACCATCAGCACCAGCACCAGGCACGTCTCCAAGAACCCGACGATGGCAAAGGGGGTCAGTTTGCCTAGGATCAGCGCCGTGCGCGAGACGGGCGTCACCATGAGCTGCTCCATCGTGCCGCGCTCGCGCTCGCGTACAATGCTGAACGCCGTCAAAAACACGGTCACCAACTGCATGATGATCCCCACCAGCCCCGGCACGAAGAATCGCGCGCTCTTGGTGTCTTCGTTGAACAGCACCCGCGGCCGCAAATCGATCGGCGCCGCCGATGTCGCCAGCACGCGGCGGACCGCCTCGTCGTAGGCCGCTCCGTTGCCTACCATCAGCGCTTCCGTGGCTACCGTGTTGTTCGAACCATCGACCAGGTACTGCACCTGCGCGCTGCGGTGTGCCAGGAGATTCTCCGAAAAATCCTGCGGTATGATCACGCCCACCTGGCACCTGCCAGCCACAATCGCCTCGCGCACGCCGGCCGCGTCCTGTGCTTCCTCGACCAGATGCACCACGTCGGTGTTCTGCAGCTTGGCCAAGAAACTCCGCGAGGCGGCGCGCCGATCGCTGTCGAACACGACCATCGGCACGTTGCGAACGTCGGTGTCGATCGCGTAGCCGAAAATGATCATCTGGATCACCGGCACGAGGAACACGAATTTGGTGGCCGGATCGCGGAGAAACTGCACCCATTCCTTGTAAACGACCGCGCGAAAGCCACTCATGGTCGAACCCTCTGCGGTCGAACAGCTACGGCGGCGAGTCGACTGCCGATAGTTGTTCCAATACCGCCTGACGAATGTCATCGGGCGTAAACGGTTTGCCGCGCGGGTCGCCGGAATTGAACTTGCGGACGAGCCGGCCTTGGCGGTCGTACAACTGATAGTGCGGCAGAGCGCCATTTTCGATGCCGAACGCCTCGAAGGCCGTTTCGGTGGCCCCCTGCCAACTGACGAGGTTGTCGAACGCTGCGCCCTTGTTAGTCAAAAAGGCGAGGGCGTCGCTCTGGGCGGCCTCGTCGGTTGGGTCGTCAAAGCTGATCGAAATCACCGCCAGTCCCTGGCCAGACAACTCGCGATGCAGTTCGACTGTATGCGGAAACTGCTCGCGGCAGGCGATGCACCAGGTGGCCCAACAATCGACCAGCACCGCCTGGCCTCGCTTGGATTCGAGCAACGTTCGAAACGCGGCCTGGTCCGCCTGGCGAAGCGTGATCTGCGGTTCGGCCGGAGCGGACGATTGGGGCCTCGCAGCGGTCGACGTGGCCGACTCGTTTTCCTCGCGCGGCACCGCCCGATGGCACGCCGCCGCCAGGGCGAGTGTTCCTAGAATGCACGCCGCCGCGTAGCCGCGCCATTGGCGGCGGATTCGCACGTAAGGTTTGCCGCTCATAGGCGGCATCGTACCGTTTCGCTGCACGGGTGCGAAGTGGCCGCCGGTGCAGTGCTCTTGCGGCGGGAGGGACTTCGCCTCGGCCAAGCCCTCCCGACGAACCGAAGACTCGCTTTTTTCGCGGTCATGCGGCGAAGCTAAGCAACAAAAACGGGCGGAGCAAGTGGGGGACAATTCCGACCGGAGAGCGTACCACTGAGTAATGGCCCGTTTTCCTCACGGATGCCCGCGGGAACGATTTCGGCTATGCTCCATAGGCGAATGCATTGCCGTTCTCCCAATGCGTCGGCAAGGGGACGAATCGACGGGGCAATTGAATCAATCGAGTGATCAAAGTTTGCCGATCCGCCCATGCCCCGCTTCGTCATCTTGGAACATACCGATTCACCGCGGACGCCCGGACGGGTGCACTGGGACTTGCTCTTGGAACCGCCCGCGACAAGCGCCGGTTCGCCACTGAGAACCTGGGAGCTAGCCGCGTTTCCGACCGCGGGCGTCGTCGTCGACGCCTTGGCGCTCCCCGACCATCGCGCGCTGTACCTGGACTACGAAGGCGTTCTGTCCGATGGTCGCGGCGCCCTGCGGCGGGTCTGCGGCGGAAGTTTCCTTGCCCTGGCGACGAGCAACCAGCGCTGGGTCGTGCGGCTTGAGTCGCCGGAGTTGTCTGGGACGATCGAGCTCGTGCGCTCCACACCCGACGGTCAGCGCTGGCGGGCGTCGTTTCGCGAATTTTGATTCGCCACATCCGTGGAGCTTTTGTCGGCCGGCGAAGGCTCGGAGTCGGAGGGCGCCGTATCCGACTTCGATGGCCGAATGGTCCGGCCAGCCAGATACAACTTGCCGTCCACCAGTGAGACCGCTTCGATCTGTTGCCGGGCGCCGTTGTTTTGCCGCAGGTCGGTGCGTAAGATTGCCGTAGGACACGCTCCCGATTGCTCCCAAGCCAGATGGCAACCGGCGCGCTGCGCGGCGACCGTGATCCCTTCCAGTAGGCTGCCCAACGGCGCCGGAACCGCGCCGGCTTTCACTGCGTGAACCCTGAGGCCCACCGCATTGCGCGCCACCTGAAACGGTTCTACCTCGACGTGCAAGATGGTCGCCCCCCAGCCGGCCCCATACCGACAGCCGAGCCGCACGCGGTCGCCGTCGATTTGGACCCGAGGATCGGACATGCCTTGCGGCAGGGCTTCGGACAGGTTCTCGGCAAAGTCGGTGGCCAACCAACCGTTGACTTCGTCGCCGCTTACCAGCGCCTGCCAAGGACCGCTGCGTTGCATGCTGCCGGTCAGGGCGCCGAGCCTTTCAAGCAGCTTATCGCTCAGCTCGCGGGCCTGTGGCTGTGGCAATTGGAGAGCCGTTTGGTAGAACCCGGGTTCAAATTTCCAGGCCCAAACCAGCGCGCCGCCAGCAGCAGCCGCCAGCGCCACAGCGGAAAACGCAGCCGTGAGAATCCATGTTCGTTTTGGCATTCGCCACCTCGTGCGACATCGAGGTTCCTGGCCGGCGGCGAATCGTAGAATTGCCGACCCCGGGGCGTCAATGTGAAGCCGAGTTGGTCGCGTTGCGACCGGCGAGTTAGGCAAACGGCAAAGCCTGGGCGAGAGGCCGACCGCCGATGTTGGTCATTTGGGCTTTCCAGCTTGTCTGGCTAGAATGGCCGCTCGGCTTGGCGGCGTTGGAAGTCAATGTTTGATCGGGTTCAACAGGCCAAGCGAAAATCGACGGCGAGCGGCGATTCTCCCTCGCCCGAACTCTCTCCCAACGGGAGAGAGGATGCGCAATAGGAAAGGCCCCGGAACGTGCGGATCGCATATCTAGACTGTGCCAGCGGCATTAGCGGCGACATGACGCTGGGGGCGCTGTTGGACGCCGGCGTCGATTTGGCGGTTGTTTCCGCAGGGGTTGAAAGCTTGGGGCTTCCCAGTTGCAAGCTTGTGACCGCCGAGGTCAAGAAACACGGTTTTCGGGCCACGCAGCTGACTGTCGAACATGAACCCGAGCATAAGCATCGGCACTTGCATCACATCGACGCGATGATCGATCGCAGCCAGCTCAGCGATCGGCAAAAAGAGTTGGCTCGACGGATCTTTCGCCGCCTGGCCGAGGCGGAGGCCAAGGTTCACGGCAGCACGATCGAAAAGGTTCACT